>DUUA01000213.1 GCA_012841765.1 Acholeplasmataceae bacterium | reverse complement strand
TTTTTTCTGATAACCTTTATCTTGAATTAACTCAATTGCCTTACTTGCAATATCAGTTAAATCAGGTAAACATTTAACACATAAACTATAACTAGAAATACCACTAATTGTATCTAAAATACTAATTATCTTTTCATGGTCTTCACCGTTTAAATAAATATAAAACCGGTAATTAGTATATTCAAATCTTATTTTCGAATAATCTTTAAGCTTATTTTTAATATTATGAACTAATCTTCCTAAAAAAATTTTATAGTTATTCTTTTTTAGAGTCATTTCACCATATCTAATTAATATCAAATCATACATTCTTCTACTCCTATAAACTATTTAATAACAAGATAACTTTATTAACTTCTTCAATAGAAGTTAAATGAGAAAAACTAATTCTAATTGATGCTTTAGAAAGTTCTTCATCTTTAGTTATTGCATAAATTGTTTTCTCTATCTTACGTAATTTCGAAGAACAAGCTGAACCAGTAGATATGTAAATATTTTCATTTTCAAACATATGGACAATAGTTTCTCCATACACATTTGGAATAGACATATTAATTATATATGGGCTCGCAATTATAGAACTAATAACAATAATTTTATCGTTAGTTAAATGCTCTCTAAAATGATTATTTAATTTTTTTACAAATTTTAAATTCTCTTCTAATTCTTCTATACAAATTTTAACTGCTTTAGTTGTTGCAACAACTAAAGCTAAATCAATTGTCCCTGGTTTAATTCCTTTTTGAGAAAGTGAACCAAACAATCTTTTTTCTAAATCAATTTTATTGTTATACAGTAAACAACCCATACCTTTTGGGCCATATATTTTATGAGTACTAAAAGACATTAAATCAACATCATTAAAATCAAACAAAGGTAAAATTTTTCCAAGTCCTTGAACAATATCAACATGTAATTTAGCTTTTTTATAGAATTTCATAATTTCAATAACTTTTTCAATCGGTTGAATTGATCCAACAATATTATTAACCCACATAATTGAAACTAAAACAACAGTATTATCCATTTCATTATTAAACTGTTCTAAATCAATAATTCCATTTTTATCAACATTTAAATAAACAACTTCAAAACTTTGACGTTCTGCCTCTTTTATTGCTTCCATAACTGATGGATGCTCAATTTTCGTAGTAATAATTTTCCCATTTTGATGTTTGTTTATAAAGCCAAATATTCCTAAATTATTAGCTTCAGTTGCATTTGATGTATAAATAGCATCGTGATTTTTTAATTTAAGAACTTCTAATAATTCTTCTTTAGCTTTTTCAAACATAAAATTACTCTCTTGACCTAATTTATGTAGAGAAGTAGTATTTGCAAAAAAATTATTTTGTGTTTTTATATACAAATCCAGTACTTCTTTTCTGATTGGAGTTGTAGCTGCATAATCTAAATATATCATTTTTTTCACCTTGTTTATATTATACCTTATTCATCATCAATTATAAACAAAAAAATAATCTGCATAAAGCAGATTATCTTTCTTATCTATTATAAAACTCTACTATTAGCGTTTCATTGATTTCTTGTAAGAATTCTTGTCTTTCAGGATATCTTACAAATGTTCCTGATAAGCTTTCTTCATCAAAAGAAATATATTCTTTTCTTAAATGCATTGTTGAAACCGCATCTTTAATAATTGCCAATTTTCTTGATGATTCTTTAACAGCAATAGTTTGTCCTGGCTTAACTAAATATGATGGAATATCAACTTTCTTTCCATCCACAGTTATATGACCATGGTTAACTAATTGTCTTGATTGGCGTCTTGTTGTTGCTAAACCAAAGCGATAAACAACATTGTCTAATCTTGATTCTAAAAGCATTAAGAAGTTATCACCTGTTTTGCCTTGTAGTTTACTTGCAAGATTAAATACTTTCTTAAATTGTCTTTCATTCATTCCATATGTAAAGCGTACTTTTTGTTTTTCTTGTAATTGCTTTGCATATTCAGATAATTTCATTCTTCTTTGTCCGTGTTGCCCTGGTGGGTAAGGACGTTTTGCTAATTCTTTTCCATCTCCAAGAACTGAATATTTAAGTCTTCTTGAGACTTTCCAGCTTGGACCTGTATAACGTGCCATTTTCTTTCCTCCTTATTATTAAAATTTAGTAAAGGAACTTGTTTTAAAATATAATTTAGATAATATCAAAAGCTTTCATCTAAGCAGCTAGACTACTCGTAACCTCTATAAGGATATTCTATTTTTATATCTTACAAGTGCTGCTCTTTACTAGCACTTTTATTAGTATACACTTTTAATTGAGAAATGTCAATAAATATTCATAGCCTATTATATGTTTAATCTATACTTATAGCTAAGTCTTGTTAAGCAATTACTACCTAAAATATCCTAAAATAAAAAAGGGGAATATCCCCTTTTATATTTATAAAGCCGCTTGAACTAATTTAATAAAGTCTTCTGGATTTAGGCTTGCTCCGCCGATTAAGGCACCATCAATATTTGGCATTTTCATAAGTTCATCAATATTAGATAGTTTAACAGATCCACCATATTGAATTCTTAGAGCTTCTGATGTCTCTTTATCATACAAAGATTTAACTTTTTTCCTGATAAATTTACAAGTTTCTTCAGCTTGTTCACTTGTAGCAGTTTTGCCTGTTCCAATTGCCCAAATAGGTTCATAAGCGATTACTAGTTTAGAAACATTTTCTTTAGTTAATCCCGCTAAAGCAAGTTCAACTTGCTTGCCAACTAACTCTTCTGTCTTTCCATCTTCTCTTATATCTAATGTTTCACCAACACATAAAATTGGTTTAATTTCGTGTTTAAAAGCTTGGTGCAATTTTTTATTAACTGATTCATCAGTTTCATTAAACATAGCTCTTCTTTCGCTATGACCAATAACTACATATTCTACATCAATGCTATTAAGCATGTCTGCAGATATTTCTCCAGTATATGCACCTTGATCTGCAAAGTGCATATTTTGTGCTCCAATTCTTAATTGTTCTCCTTGTCGTTTAACTAATGATCTTAAAAATACAGCGGGTGCACAAATAACACTTTCCACTTTTTCTTTTGAAGGTAAGCGATCAGTAAGCACGTAAACAAATTTAAGTGCCTCATCACGGTCTTTAAACATTTTCCAGTTTCCAGCTATAATTGGTATTCTCATTTAACACACATCCTTATTATTTATTTATTATTAATTGAAGCAATTCCAGGTAATTCTTTTCCCTCTAAATATTCTAAACTCGCTCCACCACCAGTTGAAATATGAGTAACTTTATCCTCATAACCTAATTGTATTGCTGCTGCTGCGCTATCGCCACCACCTATAATAGTAGTTGCTCCTTCTAGTTCAGCAAGAATTCTACAAATTGCGTTAGTTCCAACTGCAAATTTTTCAAATTCAAAAACTCCTGCAGGACCATTCCACACAACTGTTTTAGCGCCTTTTAATTCTTTTTCAAATAATTCAATTGTTTTTGGTCCAATATCTAATCCCATTTGATTAAAAGGAATATATTCAGTTAAAACAATTTCACTTTCTGCTTCTGCACTAAATTCTTTTGCAACTACATTATCTGTAGGTAAAATTATTTTACCTTTTGCTTTGACAAGTAATTCTTTTGCATATTCAACAAAGTCTTCTTCACATTTAGATTTTCCAATTTCTAAACCTTGTGCTTTAAAGAATGTATAAGCCATTGCTCCACAGATTAATATCTTATCAGCTTTTTTTAGTAAATTATCAATAACAGAAATTTTATCACTGACTTTAGCTCCGCCTAAAATAGCAACAAAAGGTCTTTCAGGGTTGTCAACAGCTTCACCAATAAACTTAATTTCTTTTTCCATTAAAAATCCAGCAACTGCTTCTTTAACATTTGAAGCAATTCCAACATTAGATGCATGAGCTCTATGAGCAGTTCCAAATGCATCATTCACAAAAACATCTCCAAGTGATGCCCAGTACTTTCCAAGTTCCGGATCATTTTTTGATTCCTTTTTACCAGGAACATCTTCAAATCTTGTGTTTTCAAACATTAAAATTTCTCCAACTTGAAGATTTTTAATGGCTTTTTCTAATTTTTCTCCTCTTGTTTCAGGAACAAAAATTATCTTTTCTTCTAAAAGTTCTGAAAGTCTTTTAGCAACTGGAGCCATACTTGACTTTGCTTTATCACTTTCTTCTTTTACTCTACCTAAATGCGAAAATAAAACTAATTTAGCTCCTTGTTCTTTAACATATTTGATTGTTGGAAGTGCTTGAACTATACGGTTATCATTTGTAATTTTTCCATCTTTCATTGGCACATTAAAATCAACTCTAATAAGAACAGTTTTTCCTTTTAAGTTTACATCTGTAACAATTTTTTTACTCATATTATTTCTCCTTTTTTTTATTTTAATATATTTATATAATTTCGTAAGTAATATATACATTAAGTAAGCTCCACCATATATTAGTAAAACCCATAATACTGCTATTGGATTTTCCTCAATACTAAATGCAGCTCCTAGCAATGTTAATACTCCGACTAACAAAATTCTGCTTGTTAGAACAATAAAAAAGTATTTTTTTCGATCAATTCTTGTCAAACTAAAAGCATAATTAAATATTGATGTGGGCATAAAAGGATTACCCATAGCAAGAGAACAAAAAACAAAACCTTTTTTCTCTAACCATCTAGAAGCCCTTAATACATCTGGGTTCCTTTCAACTTTAACTCTAACTTTTTTACCTAAAGATAAATTAAGAACTAAAAACACTAAATATGTACCAATTGTTGAACCTAAAACAGTAACAACAAAACCACCTAATAGTCCTAAATTTTGCATGTTAAATGCAATAAAAGCTATTATTGGTAGTATCGGAAATATTGCCTCAATAAAGGGCAACATAAAGCATATTATTATAATTAACAATGGATATTGATCTACAATTCTTTGCCAATAGTCTAAAAAATCAGATATGCTTATTTTAAGAAATAAACTTACTAGAAAAGCATTTATTTTATACATCATCCCCACCATTCCTTTAATATTATATCACACAAGCAAGGATTATTAAATAATGAAAATAAATAAATCGTTTTTTTTAATAATGAAAGCCTTTCTCTTTTAAACATAAAATACACCGCCAATTAGGCGGTGTGTATTTTTAATATTTTTTTAATCTTAATTCTGTTTCAGGATCAAAGAAATGAGATTTTTTCATATTCAATGCAAGTTTAACTTCATCGTTCATATGTAAATCTATTCTAGCATTAACTTTTGCTACCATGTTTTGTCCAGCAATTTCAGCATAAATTTGCGTTTCTGGTCCCAATAATTCAGCAACTTCAACTTTAAATTTAAGAATATCTCCCGGATATTTTGCAAAATCTTCTTCTTGGTCATAAATATCTTCTGGTCTAATTCCCATAACGATTGGTTTTTCAATCATAGAGTGTTTCTTTATTATTTCATATTGCTCATCAGGAACATCAATCATGATAAATCCTTTTTTATGATCACCTATAACAAACTTCTTTTCTTCAGAAACATAACCTTCTAAAAAGTTCATTGGAGGTGTTCCAATAAATCCGCCTACAAATATATTGTCAGGATTATCATAAATATCTTTTGGAGTTCCTACTTGTTGAATCAAACCATCTTTCATAACTACAATTCTTGTAGCCATTGTCATCGCTTCAATTTGGTCATGCGTAACATAAATTGTTGTAATTCCTAAATTTTCAGTTAATTTTATAATTTCAGATCTCATTTGAACACGAAGCTTTGCATCAAGGTTTGATAATGGCTCATCCATTAAGAATACCTTTGCGTCACGTACTATTGCTCTACCAAGAGCAACACGTTGTCTTTGTCCACCTGATAATGCTTTAGGACGTCTGTCAAGAAGTGATTTTAATCCTAAAATTTCTGCAGCTCTATTAACTTTACGGTCGATTTCATCACGACCAAATTTTCTTAATTTTAATCCAAATGCCATATTATCATATACAGTCATATGAGGATATAATGCATAGTTTTGGAAAACCATGGCAATATTTCTATCTTTTGGAGCAACATCATTCATTACTTCATCATCAATTCGTAATTCACCTGAAGTAATATCTTCTAATCCTGCAACCATTCGCAGAGTAGTAGTTTTCCCACAACCAGATGGTCCAACCAAAACAATAAATTCTTTATCTTTAACTTGTAAGTTAAAGTCAATAACGGCATGAACATTGCCATCATATACCTTGTTCATATTCTTTAACGTAACTGTAGCCATTAATTATACCTCCTACATATATAAAGATATTATACATTTAAATCTATTTATAAACAATGTGCAGATTGCACAATAATATTATAATGAAAGCAACAATAATAAAGCCATCGCATCATGGAAATGTCTAATATTTAGTTTCGTTTCCTTATAAATCAAATCTAACTTATTATTAATAGTATTTCGATGCATATATATATCTTTAGCAGTTTTTGTAATATTTAAATTATTATTTACAAAAGCATATACTAAATTTTCTAATTGATGATCAGCTAGAACTTTACTAATGATGATTGGTTTTATTCTTAACAAACTATCATTATCTTTATTATATAATTCCATAATTAATTCCTTATTAGAACAATAATAAAGATTGTCTTTATCTAAATACTTCTTATAAATTTGATAAATCTCATAAAAATTATTGGGGTTCTCAAAAGAAACTTTCCCACTTGAAAAGAGCCTTATATTAACAGAAAAATCTTCGCTTAAAGATAAGATTAGTTTATCTATTTCAATATCTAATTTAAGATTATAAAATAAAACAAAATAGTTTTCTATTTCTATATAAAAAGAACCACTTATTATATCTAGAAAAAAATCCATGATTTCTTGCTTCTCATTACTGTTTTTAATAGATAAAATCAAAAAATAAAAGTTTTCAAATTCCTTCTTCTCTTCCAAAAATAGAAATTCGTACATATCTTTTGCTAATTTATTTATATAAGTTGGAGAAGCTATTTTCTCTTTTACAACATTAACTATTTTCTTTTCCCACATATCACTAATTCCTTTTCTCTTATTTATTATATCAATTAATGGCCTTAGAATCAATAATTCTTTATCATAACCATTTATATGTTATAATATCTTAAAAAGGTGGATATTATGAAATTTATATCATGGAATGTTAATGGCCTACGTGCCTGTCATAAAAAAGGTTTTAAAGAGTTTTTTGATTTAGTTGATGCTGATATCTTTGCAATTCAAGAAACAAAGATGCAAGAAGAGCAAAAAGAATTTGACTATGTTGGTTACTTTGAATACTGGTTTGATGCTTTTAAAAAAGGTTATTCAGGAACACTAATTTATACAAAGAAAAAACCATTATCAGTCCAATTGGGACTGAATGGTAAATATCTAGATGAAGGCAGAGCCATCACCTTAGAGTTCGATAATTTCTATTTTGTAAATACATATGTTCCTAATTCTCAAAGGGGATTAGAAAGACTTGATTATAGAATGGAATATGATGATACTTTAAGAGAATATCTTAATAAACTTAATAAACATAAATCTGTTATATTATGTGGAGATTTAAATGTTGCTCATCAAGAAATTGATATCAAAAACCCTAAAAGTAATGAAAGAAACGCCGGCTTTACAATTGAAGAAAGAAACAAATTTACTGCATTGCTGGATTCAGGTTTTACAGATTCATTTAGATACTTATATCCTGATACTATTAAATATTCGTGGTGGAGTTATATGAGACAAGCTAGGGATAGAAATATTGGTTGGAGAATTGATTACTTTATAGTTAGTGATGATATCAAAGAAAACATTATTGATGCCAATATTCATGATCAAATTTTAGGAAGTGACCATTGTCCTGTGGAATTAATCATTAAAATTTAGAAATGTATTTATACATTTCTTTTGTTCTATAATTTTTTATGATATAATTGTTTGGAAAAAGGAGTGTAAATATGTCAAACTTTAAATTATTAATTACTGTATTATTATTATTTGCAACACTTGGTTTAGGAGTAACCTCAACTATTGCGGCAGGTCAAGCAGGTATTGATGCTGGTGGGAACGCAAAATATTATGTAGATTCAACAAAGGAAATAAATAATCTTCCTTATGGAATAAAACATTATGTGGACAAAGGTATGAGTAGCACTGAATTAGGTGGCTATATCGCTGGTTATGGTTATGGAACTGAAAGAATTGTTTCAGGAGTGTATTATTCTCAACAAATAAACATTTTAGATATCCCAGCAACCTCAGGAGTTAAATTTGTAAATGGCGTTAATTTGGATAATCATGTTTGGAACAGAGCAACTGTTAAAAACATGGCTGCTAAATACGAAAGAGACAACCCAGGTTACGAAGTAATTGCTGGAGTAAATGGAGATTTCTTTGACATTAACTCTAACCGTAATTTTGGTAAAACTACTGATGCGCCAGCTCTTGTTGATGGAAATTATTACAAGACAGAAAAGCATGGTTATTCAACAAGTGGAATTTTAGGTTTTAAAAACGATGGAACAGCTAATAGTATTGTATTTGGACAAAAATTTGATAGAACTGATTATATGACTTTGGATGTTTTTAATGAAACCGACGAAATTATCAAAACATTTCAAATAGAGTCTATTAATAAAATACCAAATGACGGTGAGTCTTCTGTTTATTACGCTAACTATGATGATAAGCATAATGTTGTTGCTTCTTCAATTGATGCTGGTGCCGGTGTTGTCTTTGGAGTTACTAAAGCTGAATTTGCACTTCCAAGTAGCGAAACAGACTTTTATGGAAAAGGCGTTATCGATTCATTAGATATGCAAACTCTTACAAAAGGCAAATTTGCAGTTGTCACTAAAAATAATGAAATTATTAATTATTTAGCTTTAGGAAATAAAATTAGAGTTCAATTTGAATTTGATGGAGCTTACAAAGATGTAAAATCTACAATGGGGTACCGTGGAGTTTTCTTAAAAAATGGAGCTTACATTAATGATAAGCAAGGGAACTTTGACCAAAGACATTCAAGAACTGTATTTGGGATAAAAGAAAATGGTGATATGATTGTTTCTGTAGTAGATGGCAGACAACCTGCTCTTGGCTTTCATGGGATGGATGGCCCAGAACTAGGATCTCTTTTAAAATATTACCGTTGTGTTGATGGTTTTAATTTAGATGGTGGTGGAAGTTCAAACATGATTATTAAGAAAAATGGTCAGTTTGTACAAACAAATAACCCATCAGATAGTGGGCCTAGATCTGTTTCTAATGTTTTATTAATTGTTGTAAAAAAACCAGAAATAAACTTAGAAATTAATGCCCTTTCAACAACATCAGCTGATTTTTCAGTTTCTGTTGAAAACACAAATGATCATGATATTCAGTCTTTATCACTAAAAGTTAATGATCAATTATACCCATTAGCTGATATCGCTAAAATAAAAGGATTACGTCCTAATACTTTATATAAATACCAATTATATTATACTGATACTTTAGGACATGAAATTAATGTTCCAACATTAAAAGATGAATTCTATAGTTTAAAAAGAGAAATTAACTTTATGGACTTAACAATGAGTGAAACTGAAAATTCTTATAATTTTGAAGTCAAATTCCGAGATACAGATGATGCATCAAACTTAGCTAACGCAACCATTAAATATAATGGTAAAGAATATCAATTAAATAATAAGATATTAACCATTCCAAAAAGTGAAATTTCATCAATTGATTTTGTTGATTTAATATACACAGTTGATTACAATAATGGTATCCAAATTATAAATATTAAAAACGCTAATTCAAAAATTGCTTTGAATTTAAATCAAATGATTAATTCATTTAATAATATGCTTTATAATATTTATAAATAAATTTAAAATAAAAACACTGAAATTTTATTCTTTCAGTGTTTTTTTATTTTATACCGCTATAGTTGCTTTATATAAATCAGAATAATATCCATCTGAATTTACTAAATCTTTATGTTTACCTCTTTCAATAATTCCTTCTTTTCCAAGAACTATTATTTCATCAGCATTTTTAATTGTTGAAAGACGATGAGCTATTGTAATTGTAGTTTTACCTACTGATAATAAATCAAGAGCTTTTTGTATCTGCATTTCCGTAATATTATCAAGAGACGAAGTTGCTTCATCTAAAATTAATATTTTAGGATCTTTCAAAAATAATCTGGCAATAGAAATTCTCTGTTTTTGTCCACCAGATAATTTAACTCCTCTTTCTCCAGTTATTGTTTCATATCCTTGTTCAAGTGTTAAAATGAAGTCATGAATTTGTGCTTTTTTTGCTGCTTCAATTACTTCTTCATCTGTTGCATCAACCCTGCCATATAATATATTCTCTTTTATCGTTCCATAAAAAATAAAAACATCTTGTTGAACATGACCAATTGCTTTTCTTAATGTATAAACATCATAATCACGAACATCAATTCCATCAATTAAGATAGCTCCTCCAGAAACATCATAAAACCTAGGAACTAACTTAGAAATAGTTGATTTGCCAACTCCAGTTTCACCAACAAGAGCAATCTTTTTACCTTCAGGAATTGTTAAATTAAAGTTTTTTAAAATATGATCTCTTTCATGTTCTCCATCTTGATGATAATGAAAATCCACATTTTCAAATTCAATAATACCTTTAGTAATTTCGTCTATTACAAAATCTTCTTTATTGACAATAGATGGTTCCATCTCCATAATATTAAAAAATTTCTTAATGCCAGAAAAGCCCTGTTGCATTTGTTCCATCGAATTAGTTAATCTACTAATTGGCTTAATCAAAAAATTAATATATAAGAAAAAAGTAGTTAAATCAATTAATGTAATAAACTCTTTATAAACAAAGAATCCGCCAAACACTAATACTGAAAGATTTGCTAAATTAATAAAGAAATCATTGCCTGTTGTAAATAAAGCTATTTCTCTAAACACCTTTGTCCTTGCTTCTAAATATACTTCATTATCTTTTTTAAATCTTTCTTCTTCATATAAATCATTCGTATATGCTTGGGTTAATCTTATTCCGCTAATACTACTTTCTACACTTGCGTTTAATTCTTCTTGAGCAGTTCTTGTTATAATAAACCTTTCAAGCATTTTCTTTCTTCTATATAAAGAATAAGAAATTAACATTATCAAAAAAACAAAAACAATTAACGTTAGATATAAATTAACAAATGAAAGAATAATAAAACTACCAATTAACATCAACAAAGATATAAATAAATCTTCAGGAGCATGGTGGCTCATTTCTGACACATCATGAAGATGTGTTGTTAAATTAGCCATTAAAACTCCAGTTTTATTATCATCATAAAATTGATAATCTAAAGTTTCTAATTTATGAAATAGATCCCTTCTCATATCTGTTTCAATTCTAATACCCATTATATGTCCATAGTAGCCAATAAAATAATTCAAGAAAAACCTAATTACATATAGCGCTAACATTAATCCCCCAACTATAAATACTAATTGGATTTTATCACTAATTAAATATTTTTTTAAAACTAAATTTGTAGCAATTGGAAAAACAAGTCCAATTACAGCAACCAATGTTGCACAAATCAAATCAAAAATAAATAATTTTAAATGCGGTTTATAATACTTAGCAAATTTTTTAACCATCACCTATCTCCTTTATTAACTCAATTATTAATTATAGCATAATTAGCCATCTTTTTAAAGGTAAAGAAAGGATGATCTGAATTAGTAAAACAAAAACAAAAATACGAACACAAGTTTAATTGCTTGTATTCGTATTTTTAATATCATATTAGTAATTTCTACTTTTTCTTTGTGACTGGTTTAGCTGGTTCTACTTTTGGAGCAGGCTTCATTGGAGCTGCTTTTGGAGCAGGTTTAACTTCTTTTTTTGCCATAGTATTATCCCTCCTTTTCAATATCATAATTCTAATATCTTAGGTTGTCAATACATTTCAATTAAAATATTTATTGCTTATTTTCTTTAATAATTATTCTTAATTTTACTAAACATTACCTATTTTATTCTTCCTTTTTAAGTTATTTAATACTTACAAATATTATTAGAATTATGTAAGTT
>DUUA01000212.1 GCA_012841765.1 Acholeplasmataceae bacterium | reverse complement strand
ATATTAAAATCAGTTTAGATAATATTATTCCAGCACAACATTTTTTATCAATAAAGAAATATAAGCAAATGAAGAATAGATTAAAAAATAGTTTAGATTATGGGAATATATATGTAATCGAATATAAAAATAAGATATTTTCTATTGATGGTCATCACCGATTATATTATTTATTTGAAAAAGGTATTAAAGAAGTAGATGTAATTTGTGAGTTAATAGATAATGAAAGTATTTTATATCAAATATTAGCAGAAGAATCTCTTGAATTAGGTTTAACTTCAATTGCGGATTTAAAGTCGCGATTTATTGAAAGTGAAGATGAATATAAAAAATTGTGGAAAGATAAATGTCAAATAATATTAAAAAACTTAGAGAAATAAAATAAAGAAAGGAATATATATGATTAAGAACCAAGATTATAAATGTAAAAATATAAAAAATAATAAATTAAATATAGTAAAAGAAAAATCATTAGAAAACGCTGAGGAAGAAAAATTAGTTGATTTATTTAAAACTATTGGAGAAAAGACAAGATCTAAAATTCTTTTGCTTTTGACTATTGTTCCTGAACTCTTCGTTTGTGAAATTATCGATTTATTAAAGATGGAGCAATCTGCAGTTTCTCATCAACTAAGAATACTCCGAAATAAAGATTTAGTAAAATCACGTAAAGTTGGCAAACTTGTTTATTATTCTTTAAAAGATGAACATGTAAAAGATTTATTCAAAATAGCTATTGAGCATATTAGAGAAGAAATGGAAACAAGTATATGAATAAAATAAAAAAAGAAATATATTTAAGTGATTCATGTAAAGTTTGCCTTAAAACTATAAAAAAAATGATTAATGAAGAAGAAAATATAAAATGTCGATTTGATAATAATAGTCTGTTATTGTTAATAGAAGGCGATAATGAAGAAGTTTTGAATGAGGTTGTTGAAAAGACTACAAACATTTTAAGAAAACACCGACATGAATTTGGACTTGATTCATCAGTAAATTTAGAACTTAAATTAAAAAATATTAGTTGCGCACATTGCGCTGTTAAAATTGAAAATAAGATTAATAAATTATCTGGCGTTACTAATGTTTCTCTTAATTTTGCAAGTCAAATTTTGCAATTAGAAATTGATGAAGGTTTAAATCAAAGTGATTTAAGAGCAAATATTGCTGATATTTTAGATGATTTAGAACCTGGGTCTAAAATCATAGATAAGGATGATATTCCTAAAACTATTTGGCAAGATCATGCTTTGGATATCACTAGACTTGTCATTGCTTTAGTGGCTTTCTTTAGTGCATTTTTGCCAATTGGCATTATTGCACAAATTATATTGTATGCAATTGCGTATTTAATGATAGGTGTCGATGTTGTTTATAAAGCAATTAGAAATTTAATTAAAGGTCGTGTTTTTGATGAAAACTTTTTAATGGCTATTGCTACAATCGGAGCTTTTGCTATTCAGAATTTTCAAGAAGGTGTAGCAGTAATGATTTTCTATAAAATTGGTGAATTGTTCCAAGGTATTGCAGTTGATTCATCAAGAAAATCTATTACATCTTTAATGAAATTAAAAGTAGATTATGCTAATTTATTAGTTGATGGGAAAGAATCTAAAGTTGTTCCAGAAGAAATAAAAATTGACGATATTATTATTGTAAAACCTGGAGAAAAAGTTCCTCTTGATGGAATTGTTATTGAAGGAGAAGCTTGGATTGATACTAAAGCTCTTACAGGAGAATCTGCTTTAAAAGCAATAGGACCTGATGACGATGTTTTAAGCGGTTATATTAATAAAAATGGTTTATTAAAAATAAAAGTTACTAAAATCTTTTCTGAATCAACAATTTCTAAAATAATGGAACTTGTAGAAAAAGCTAGTAACAAAAAAGCTAAAGCTGAAAATTTTATCACTAAATTTGCTAAATATTACACGCCGACAGTTGTAATATTAGCTGTATTATTAATGCTAATACCGCCAATTTTTTTAGGGTGGAATACTTTTGGTGATTGGCTTTATAGGGCTTTAGTCTTTTTAGTAATATCTTGTCCATGTGCTTTAGTTATTTCAATTCCTTTGGGTTTTTTCGGAGGAATTGGAGCAGCATCTAAAAAAGGAATACTTGTAAAAGGTGGTAATTATTTAGATGCTTTAAATCATGTAGATACAGTAATTTTAGATAAAACTGGAACTCTTACAAAAGGGAAATTTCAAGTTGTTAAGATTAAGAGCGTTAGTGAGTTTAGTGAAGCTGAAATATTAAAATTTGCTGCTTATGCTGAAAGCAATTCTAATCATCCGATTGCCTTTTCTATTTTAGAAGAATACGGGGAAGAAATAAATAAAGATTTAATTAAAGATTATCAAGAAATATTTGGTCATGGAATTCAAATACAATTTGAAAATAAAAAAATTATAGTTGGCAACTATAAGTTAATGAGAAAGCACAATATCAAGATTAAAAAAAGCGATGCTTTGGGAACTGTTATTTATATAGCAGTTGATAAAAAAGCAAGTGGCTTTATTATTATTGAAGATGAAATAAGAAATAATGCAAGAGATGCAGTAGATGCTATAAGAAAACATGGTGTTCAAAACATCATAATGTTTACTGGAGATAATAAAGCTGTCTCAAATAAGGTAGCAAATGAAGTGGGAATTACAGAAGTGTATTCTGAACTCTTACCGAATGATAAAGTTCATTATTTAGAGAAATTAAAAGAACGAATAGATAATAAAAATAATATTATTTTTATTGGCGATGGTATCAACGATGCTCCGGTTTTAGCCCAAGCAGATATTGGAATAGCTATGGGTGGGATTGGAACTGATGCTGCTATTGAAGCAGCTGATGTTGTTATAATGGATGATAATTTAGCCAAAATAGCGGTTGGTCTTAAAATAGCTAGAAAAACAAAAAAAATTATTTGGCAAAATATAATTTTTGCTTTAAGTGTTAAATTTATCTTTTTAGTTTTAGGGGCTTTAGGTTATGCTTCTATGTGGTATGCGGTGTTTGCCGATGTAGGAGTTTCTGTAATTGCGATTATTAATTCTATTAGAGTATTAAATGTAAAAAAATATTAAAAAAAACTCTTGGAAATATTTCCAAGAGTTTTTGTTTGCTTATGGCTGCATTGCACCAAATAAAACTAACCAAGCTAATAAAGTTTTAGCAACTAAGCTTAAAGTAATATATACTTTTTCACCGTAAATGTAATCTTGCCATTTCCCTACTTTTTTGTATTGTAGAATCATGTTGACTGGGAATGTATTAAAAGTTACAAAATATGTACCTGTAATAGCCCATACGAACCAAGGAACACTTCCTAAATTACCAGTTCCAACCATATAGATAATTATTACTATCCAAGGTGCGATTCCAGCAATACTTCCGTAAACAAATGGACCCCAATCTGTTTTTTCATCATCTTTTTTCTTTGAGTTTAATTGTTCCATTACAAGGCCAAATAAGTTCATCATTGCATTAACCACAAATATTAGGATTAAAGAGCCAATATCATGAACTCCAAATAATGTTGCAATTAAAACAATCATAATAGATGAACTTAAAGCATATTCAAACCAGCGGAATTTATTGATGTTTTTTTCTAGATCTTGATTATAAATCATATTAAGCTTATTCGGTATTGAAATTAAGCCATGTGCTCCTGCTGAAATGAATAAAAATAATGCTACCATAATTCCAAATGGTAATGTGAATAGTTCTTTTGTTTGTAGAACTAATCCTTGTCCTTCAATAAACTCCAAATAGTTTTGAGTAATTACTGGTTGGAATTCACCAATCTTTTGAATTACTGTTGTTGCTAAAATTACCATGGCAATTGCTTGTACTAAGTGAATTGCCCCCATAATTAAGTTAAATTTTCTTAATTTTGTAAAAACTGTACTTTCCATATATTCCTCCCTAAGATGATAATATTATATCGTAGTTTTTATTTTGTAAAAATTAAATGCAATATTATTTTTATATGTTATAATTTATATAAATTGGGAGTTAATTTATGAATAATAACAGAATAGAAATAATTAAAAAAGCAAAATATTCTATTGATAAAGGTGATTTTGTTTTATATTGGATGCAACAATCAATGAGAGTAAATTATAATCATGCACTTAATTATGCTATTGAAAGAGCTAATGAAGTAAACCTGCCAGTTTTAGTATTTTTTTCTATTGATACAAGTTTTCCTGATATTAATATTAGAAATTTATCTTTTATGGTAGAAGGTTTAAAGGAAATAGAAATAGAACTAAAAAAAAGAGGAATTAATTTTATTATTGAAGTAGGTCAAGCGGTTAAGTTGGTTGAAAAATATTTATCATCTACAAAGCTTTTGGTTGTTGATAAAGGTTATTTACGATACCAAAGACATATTCGTAAACAATGTTTTGATTTAATTATTAATAAATATGAAGATATTAGGGTTGTGATGATAGATACTGATGTCATTGTACCGGTAAGCGTGGCGTCACAAAAGATTGAATACGGAGCTTATACAATCAGACCAAAACTTACAAAAATGTATTTAGATTATTTAGATTTTATATGTATTAAACAAGTCGATAATAAAAGTGAATTAAATTTTGGCAAAACAGACTTGGATAGTCTTTTATCTAATATAAAAATAGATTCAACTATTTCAAAAAGCAATGTTTATAAAGGGGGTTATGAAGAAGCTAAAAGCTTATTAACGCAATTTATTGATGAGAAAATAAATAATTATTTGGATTCTAATAATCCAGGAGAGGATTTAACTTCTAAAATGTCAATGTATCTTCATTTTGGACAAATTTCTTCTTTGGAAATATTAGAAATTATATTAGATGGATTGAAAAATAATAAAATTGTACATGATGCAGGTAAATCTTTTATTGAACAGTTATTAGTTAGAAGAGAACTAGCTTATAATTATGTTACTTATAATTTAAACTATGATAAATTTCATAAAATATCTGAACCTTGGGCGTATAAAACACTGGATGAACATTTGCATGATAAAAGAGAATATTTATATACTATAAATGATTTAATTACTTTTAAGACACATGATATTTATTTCAATACTGCAATGAAGGAAATGGTTGTAACTGGATACATGCATAATTATATGAGAATGTATTGGGCAAAAAAAATAATTGAATGGAGTCCTTCATACAATGAAGCCTATGAAAATATTGTTTTTTTAAATAATAAATATTTTATTGATGGAAGAGATGCTAATAGTTACGCAGGCATTGCTTGGTGCTTTGGTAAACACGATAGACCTTGGAGAGAAAGAGAGATATTTGGTAAACTTAGATATATGAATGATAAAGGTTTAGAAAGAAAATTTGACATGGATCTGTATATTAAAAGAGTAGATAAACTTATAAAATAAACTGCTTAATTGCAGTTTTTTGATTTATTTTAAAATATTAGCACTTAACACTTGACAGTGCTAATATATGTGGTATAATAGAATTAGCACCTGAAGTAAGGGACTGCTAATAATAAAAAGAAGGAGTGAAAAATATGTTAAGTTTAATTAAAAGAGAAGGTAGAGATTTGTTTAATGATGATTTGTTAGAAAACTTCTTTAATCCTGTTTTAAGACCAACTACAAGTGTTATGAAAACAGATATTAAAAAAGTAGATTCTAATTATGTGTTAGATATTGATCTTCCAGGATTTAAGAAGGAAGATATTAAGATAACACTTAAAGAAGAATATTTAACAATTGAAGCTACAAAAGTTAGAAAAGAAGAATCTAAAGATGAAATGACAAAATATTTAAGAAAAGAAAGATATTTTGGAACATGCTCTAGAAGTTTTTATGTAGGGAACATTAATCAAGACGAAATTGACGCAAAATATGTTGATGGAATTTTGACTGTTACAGTTCCTGATGTTAGTGAAAAACCTGAAAAACAACCAAAAATGATTGCGATTAAATAATGATAAGATCATTATATGATAATGTTTTTCTTGAAAGTGAAAAAATAAAACTGTTAACAGCTAGTGGATATTTTCTAACAAAAGATTCTAAAAAATCTAATGGTTATATTAAGGATTTAAGTATGGAATTAAATGATTCTACAATTGTAGTTGCTGTTAGAAAAATGTAATTAATTTTTTAAAATATATCTCCCAAGATGTATAATGTTAAGTAAAAAGAAAAGGCAGAGTGGAAACTCTGCTTTTTTTCTTTTTTAATGTTTGCTAAATTAATATTTTTTGTATATTATATAATTATAGAAATCAAATGAGGTGGAAAAATGAAAATAGGGTTTATTGGTGCCGGAGTAATGGGAAAGCACATGATTAGGAATTTAACAAAAGCAGGATTTATAGTAAATGTTTATGCGAGAAACATTAATAAGGTTCAAGATTTAATTAGTGAAGGATATATATTTAAAGATAGTATTAAAGAATTAGTTGCAGATGTTGATGTTGTTATTACGATTGTAGGCTATCCTAGTGATGTTGAAGAAGTTTATTTAGATATTGATAAGATACTTACTAATTTAAGCAGTGAAAAAATTGTTATTGATATGACTACATCTAGTCCAACGCTTGCTAAAAAAATATATCATATAGCTAAAGAAAAGAAGATTTATAGTCTTGATGCTCCAGTTACTGGTGGCGATTTAGGAGCAATTAAGGGAGAGTTAACAATTTTTGTTGGCGGTGATTATGTAATTTATGAAAAATGTTTACCTATTTTTAAAGCAATGGGAAAAGTTATTCAATATGTTGGAGAAAGTGGATGTGGCCAACATGCCAAACTTGCAAATCAAATTGCTATAGCTGGAGCTATTAGTGGAATGTGTGAGACAATTACTTATGCTATTAATAATAATATTGATCCTAAATTATTAGTTAATGTGTGGGGAAGTGGAAGTGCCGGATCTTGGCAAATGATTAATATGGCCCCAAGAGCTTTAAATCATGATTATGCACCTGGTTTTTTTATTAAACATTTTATTAAAGATATGAATTTAGCAATTAATGAAAGCAAAAGTAAAAATTTAAATTTAAAAATGTTACATACAGTTAGAGATATGTTTCAAGAGTTATCAGACCGTGGATATAGCGAAATGGGCACACAAGCTATAATAGATTATTATAAAAAGGAGGAAAAAAAATGAGAACATTAGGAAATGTAATTTGGTTTATTTTTGGCGGACTATTTATGGCAATTATTTATTATCTATTAGGTGCTTTACTATGTATTACTATTATAGGTATTCCTTTTGGTTTGCAAGCTTTTAAAGTAGGAAATTTTGTTCTTTGGCCAATGGGTAAAGAAATTGACTTGAAGTTTGAAAAGCATCCTATTGCTAATATTTTATGGGCGATTTTTTTCGGATGGGAATTAATGATTTCTAGTTTCGTTTTAGGAGTATCTTATTGTATAACTATTATAGGAATACCATTTGGACTTCAATGGTTTAAATTAGGTTTTTTAGCTTTATTCCCTTTTGGTTCTAATTTAAAGTAAAATGAAGATACTTGTAATCAGCGACTCCTTTAAAGGGAGTCTTTCCTCTAATGAAATTGGAAATATTATAAAAAGTGAATTAAAAGAACATGATGTTGATATAATTCCTATCTCTGATGGTGGTGAAGGCTTTATTGAATCTATTAATTCTTTTTTAGAATTAGAAAAAATAATTGTTAATACATACGATGCTATTTTAAGAGAAATAGAGGTTGAATATGCAGTTTGTAAAACTAGAGCTTTCATTGAACTTGCTAAAGTTTGTGGATTATCTCTTCTGGAAGATGAAAAAAGAAATCCTTTATATACAACAACATATGGTTTAGGAATAGTCATAAAGGATGCTATTAATAAAGGTTATAAAGATATTTATTTGGGAATTGGGGGGTCTTCAACAAACGATCTTGGTATAGGATTATTAACTGCCTTAGGATTATATACTAATAACCAAGCTTTAAATAATAATGATTTAAAAGACATTATAAGTATTAATAATATGGAACTTAATGAATCTTTAAAAAATATCAGAATTACTATTTTATCAGATGTTGATAATATATTATTAGGAGAAAACGGAGCTACATATACTTTTGCTTTACAAAAAGGAGCTCTAGATTTAAATATATTAGAAAATAATATTAAAAGTTTTATAAATTTAATTAATGACAATAATTATCCGTATAAAAAGGGAGCGGGAGCAAGTGGCGGAGTAGGTTATGGTTTAATGAAATTTGTTAATGCAAAACTCATTTTAGGTATAGATTTTATTCTTGATAATATTGATTATCAAAATCTTCAAAATAAATATGATTATATTATTACTGGAGAAGGAAGGATTGATGAACAAACAAGATATGGTAAAGTTGTTAGTGGAATTATAAAGAAAACTATGAATAAAAACAAAGTGATTGTAATAAGCGGTGTTAATAATCTTGATAATGGTTTAGGTGTAAAAACATATTCAGTTGTTCCAGAAATTTGTTCTTATAGTGAATCTATAGAAGAACCAGAACATAATTTAAGAAAGTTAATAAAAAAGATTAAGTTATGAAATGCATATTAAAGGATGAGATAGTCTAGATATGATAAAATTAGGATGTAGGTCTAAGAGATTTACAAATCCTCTCTGTTATGCTATTTAAAGAAGCTCTTCAGGTAATCTGAAGAGCTTCTTTATTCTTATAAATTATAAATTATAAATTTTTGTGTATTTTTCTTTTAAATAATTAACATAATATTTTGCGTCAAAATCTTCACCTGTTGCAATTTTTAAAATTTCTTTTGGATATTTACTAGCCCCATATTTATGAATTTTATTCTTTAACCACTTATTAATTGGTTTTAAATTAGAACTTCCCATTAATATAGGCATATCTAATTCTTTTGACATTGTATTATATATTTGTGCAGCATATGCAGAACCTAGGGCATATGTTGGGAAGTATCCAAAAGAAGCGCCAGCCCAATGAGTATCTTGCAAGACACCTTTTGTATTATTTGGGACAGTAATTCCAAGGTATTCACTATATAGTTTATTCCAAGTTTCAGGAATATCTTTTGTTAATAGTCCATCATTAAAAATAGCTTTTTCAATATCATATCTAATCATTATATGAATTGGGTAAGTTAATTCATCTGCATCTATTCTAATTAATGAAGCTTTTGCTTCATTAATCGCTTTATAGAAATCAAGAAGAGTTACATCTTTTAATTCCTTTTTAAAAGTTCTTTGTAATTTTGGATAATGTTTTTCCCAAAACTCATAACTTCTGCCAATTATATTTTCATAAAATCTTGATTGTGATTCATGCATGGCCATGCTGGCACCGCCACCAACAAAAGTTTCATCAAGTTTAGGATCACATTGCATTTCGTAAGTAGCATGACCTAATTCATGAATTGCTGAAAATATGGAAGATAAAAGATTATCTTCGTAGAAATGGTTAGTTACTCTAACATCTGTTGTTCCAAATCCGCTTGTAAATGGATGCTCAGCTTCTTTCATAACACCATGATTACTGTCATAATTCATTACTTTTTGTAAGTAAGGCATGAATTTCTTTTGCTTTTCGATTTTAAATTTTTTGTCTAAAAATGAGTCATTATATTCTAATTTTGTATTAATAACTGTTTTTACAAAAGGAACAAGATCCTTTTTTAAAGTGCTAAAGAACTCATCATATTCTTTCGTTGTGAATCCTGGCTCATAATCATCCAGTAAAACATTATAACCTTTAAGGATATCTGTTTCTAAATATTTAATATACTTTCTTTGAAAAGAAATTATTTTATCTAAAATAGGTTCAAATAAATCCCAGTTATTTCTAGTTTTTGCTTCTACCCAAACTTGGTGTGATTTATTCAAAAGAATTACGAATTCAATATATTCATCCATTGGTATCTTTTTAAGTTTATTGATATTTTTGTATTCTTCTATTATTTCGTGGCGCATAATTGCAGGTAATTTATCCTTCTTAGCAAATAGTTTTTCAACAATTTCCATATATTCCAAGCTTGTTGAAAGTTTATATGATTCTTCTGATATAACTCCCATTTGTTTTGCGCGTTCATTAAAACAGCCTTTTGGAGCAACTGTTTCACTATCCCAACTAACTACAAATTGTACATAATTATATGCTTTTAATTTAGTTCTAAATACTTTATACTTTTCTAATAATTGTTTCATTTATAAATCTCCTTTTTATTATTATAGATTATCGATTAGATTTTGTCAATTATTTGAAAAAATGTTTAATTTATTAATAAATATGCTATAATAATGAAAAAAGAGGTGAAATTATGAAAAAGTTTTTTGATGAATTTAAAAAATTTATCCAACGTGGAAATGTAATGGACCTTGCCGTTGGTATAATTATTGGTGCTGCATTTAAGGATATTATAAATAGTATGGTTAATGACATATTAATGCCTATTATAAGTTTGGTATTTAAATTTGATGTTAAATCTGCTGTTTTAATAATGAAAGGTTCACAAACTGGGGTAGATCCTAGTGGACTACCAGTTTATGCTGATGGAACTGTCTTATTAAGATGGGGTGGTTTTCTACAAGCAATATTAGACTTTTTAATTATTGCTTTTGTTATTTTTTCAATTATTAAAATACTAAATGGACTTAATGATGGTGCTAAAAAACGAAAGGAAAAATATATTCAAAAGTTACAGAAGAAAAAACTTAAAGGGGTAAAATTATCAAAATTTGAGCAATCACAATTAGACAATGTTACAGATGAACTAGAAGCTGCACCTAAAGTTGTTGAACCACCAAAACCAACGGTTGAGGAGTTGCTAGGAGATATTAAAGAAATTCTTGCAAAAAGTGAAGAAAATAAATAAACTTAGATTTTTATATATTAGGAGACAATAAAAATGAAGGTAATTGTAATTACGGGAGCAACTTCTGGAATTGGAGCTGTTACTGCAAAATTTTTAGTAGACCAAGGTCATATTGTTTATGGGCTTTCTAGATCATTTAAAGAAAATGATTCTGTAACATACTTATCTTGTGATGTTACTAATAGAATTCAAGTAAAAGATGCAATTAGTCATATTATTAATATTGAAGGCCGGATAGATGTTATTATTAATAATGCTGGAATGGGCATAAGTGGAGCACTCGAATTTAATAATTCTAATGATATTAATAATATTATTGGTGTTAATATTAAAGGTATTGTTAATATAGTTCAAGCAACTCTACCTTTCTTAAGAGAAACAAAAGGGAAAATAATTAATATCGGCTCAGTAGCTAGTATTATTCCTATCCCTTTTCAATCTTTTTATAGTATTACTAAAAGTGGAGTTTTAATGTTAAGTCAGACTTTAGCAATGGAAGTAAAACCTTTTGGTATAAAAGTAACTTGCGTTCTACCTGGTGATACAAAAACAGAATTTACTAAAAATAGAAAAAAAGAGATTTTAGGGGATGATATTTATCAGGGCAGAATTGATAAATCTGTTTCCAAAATGGAAAAAGACGAATTAAAAGGTACTGAACCACTTAAAGTATCTCAAGTTATCAATAAAATAATTAAAAAGAAGAATCCTAAAGTTATTAAAGTTGTAGGATTTAATTATAAAATGTTATTGTTTTTATATAAAATTTTACCTTCGCGTTTAGCTTTTTGGGTTTTGTATAAACTGTATGCAAAATAAGCCAAAAGGCTTATTTTTTTATGAATATTTAGCACTCATTACTTGACAGTGCTAAACTATTAAGGTATAATATATATTATAAAACAAATATAAAGAGGTGAAGAAAAATGGCAGAAGTTAAAAAGTTTAAAACGGAATCGAAGAGATTATTAGAATTAATGATTAATTCTATTTATACTCACAAGGACATTTTTTTAAGAGAGATTATTTCAAATGCAAGTGATGCTATTGATAAACATCATTTTTTATCTTTAACGGACGAATCTTTAGATAGAAAAGGTAATTATTCTATTAATATTGAAAGAGATGAAAAAAATCGTAGTATTACTATTAAAGATAATGGAATTGGTATGACTCATGAAGAATTAGTTAATAGTTTAGGTACAATTGCGAAAAGTGGGTCAAAAGAATTTTTAGAAAAATTAAACAAGACTAAAAAAGAGGAACAACTAGAACTTATAGGACAATTTGGTGTCGGATTTTATTCGGCTTATATGGTTGCTAGTAATGTAGAAGTTAAAACTAAATCTCCATTTAGTGATAAAGCTTATATGTTTTCTTCTGATGGTGTTGAATCTTATAAAATTGAGGAAATTGATAAAAAAGACCGCGGTACTGAAGTTATTATATATTTAAAGGATGAAACTGAAACGCCGGAATATGATCATTATTTAGAAGAATTTGCTTTAAGAGATTTAGTGAAAAAATACTCTGATTACGTAAGATATCCTATCAGAATGGAAGTAACGAAATCTAATCCTAAATTGGATGATAAAGGTGTAGTTATACCAGGAGAATATGAAGATGTAAAAGAAATTGAAACACTAAATTCGATGGTTCCTTTATGGAAGAAAGCAAAGAAAGATCAAAAAGATGAAGAAATAAATAGTTTTTACCGTAATAAATATTATGATTATGAAGATCCTTTTACACATTTACTAATAAATGTTGAAGGAAACCTTAATTATACTGCGCTGGTGTTCATTCCAAAACATGCTCCACAAAATATGTACTCTGAAAAATACGAAAAAGGTTTGCAACTTTATTCTCGTGGAGTTTTCATTATGGATAAATGTAAGGATTTAGTTCCTGATTATTTAAGGTTTGTAAAAGGACTTGTTGATACAAGTGATTTACCACTAAATATTAGCCGTGAAGTATTACAAAAAACTAATGATTTAGAGAAGATTGGGAAAAATGTTGAAAAGAAAATCTTATCTAGATTAGAGAAATTATTGAAAAATGAAAGAGATAAATATATAGAGTTTTTCAAACAATTTGGAATTAATTTAAAATATGGAGTTTATGATCAGTTTGGAGCTAGTAAAGATTTGTTGAAAGATTTATTAGTATATGAAACTATAAATAAAGAATCTTATGTTACTTTAAAAGAATATGTAAAAGATATGCCAAAAGAGCAGGAGTTTATTTATTATGCTTCTTCTAAAAATAAAGTAGTAGCAAATTCTCTTCCTCAAATGGATTTAATTAAGAAAAAAGGGTTTGATGTTTTAATCTTTAATGATGATATAGATGAATTTGCAATTAGTATGTTAGGCGAGTATCAAAAGAAAAAATTTAAATCAATTAATCAAGGAGATTTAGGTTTAAAAGATGAAATTGAAGATAAAAAAATTGAAGAATTAACAGAAGATCATAAAGATTTTTTAGGTAAATTAAAATCTTTATTGGAAAAAGATGTTGCTGACGTAAGAATATCTAAAAGATTAACAGAAGCTCCTGTTTGTTTAGTATCTGAAGATGGTGTGTCTTTTGAAATGGAAAAAGCACTTTCTCATTTACCTAATAACGAACAATTTAAAGCTTCTAGAATATTAGAAATAAATCCAAATCATGCATTATTTAAATCATTAGAAAATTTATTTAATGATAATGATGAAGATTTAGAAGTATTTGCAGATTTATTGTTTCAACAGGCATTAATGATTGAAGGGTTTCAATTAAAGGACCCTGTAGATTTTTCTAATAAAATGACAAACTTAATGATTAAAGCTTCAAGTAAATAGAAAAAAACAGTTATGAGGAAACTCATAACTTTTTTAAATTAAATATTTTTTGTTTTATTGAAGAAAAAAGTGTATAATGTAAACATAAGGGAGGTATCTTTTGTTGAAAAAAATATATGCGCGTTCTTATCAGTTTGTATTTAAGATTGTCTCTAATTTTTTAAAATGGAGAAAACCAGAAATTATTAGTGGTGTTAATTCTCTTTTGAAACTTCCAAATATTATTAGTGCCAATAATATTAATTGTTTATTAATTGTTACCGATAAAGGAATTGTTTCTTTAGGATTAATGAATCAGTTTTTAGAAAAAATGGATAAAGACAAATTAAAATATGTAATTTATGATAAAACTGTTCCTAATCCAACAATTGACAATATAGAAGAAGCAAGAGAATTATATTTAAAGGAAAATTGTGATGCTATTTTAGGATTTGGTGGTGGTACTGCAATGGATTGTGCTAAAGCAGTTGGAGCCAGAATTGCTAGACCAAATAAATCAATTCAAAAGATGAAGGGTGAATTAAAAATTGGTAAAAAAATTCCGTTTTTAATTACTGTTCCAACAACTGCAGGTACTGGAAGTGAAGCAACATTAGCGGCTGTAGTTACAGATTCTAAAACACATGAAAAGTATGCTATTAATGATCCGGTATTAATTCCAAATATTGCTGTCCATGATCCAATATTATTACAAAAATTACCAAAAAATTTAACATCTACTACAGGTATGGATGCTTTAACCCATGCTATTGAAGCATATATTGGTAGAAGTAATACTAAGGAAACTAAAGAGTATGCAATAAAAGCAGTTAAGATTATTTTCAGAGATTTAGAAAATAGTTATAATGATGGAAATAATTTGATTTTAAGAGAACATATGTTGAAAGCATCATATTATGCTGGAATAGCTTTTACTAGAGCTTATGTTGGTAATATTCATGCAATGGCTCATACTTTAGGAGGATTTTATCAAGTTCCTCATGGTTATGCTAATGCTATTATAATGCCTTATGTTCTTGATTATTATGGTGAGAGTGCTGAAGTGAAATTAGCTGAACTCGCAAAGCATGTAGAAATTGGTCAAGATAGTAACAGTGATTCTGATAGAGCGACTAAATTTATTGAAACGATAAAGCTTATGAATAATAAAATGGGAATTCCTGATTTTATTATTATACCTGATGAATCAAATTTAGAGCAAATGGTTGATAGAGCTTATAGTGAAGCTTTCCCATTATATCCAGTTCCTAAAATTTTCGATAAAAAAGATTTTGAAATATTGTTTAGAAGATTTTTAAAATATAGTAATGAGGAGAAATAATATGGAAGCATTAGAAATAAAAAAATTAGTAGAGAAACAAAAAAAGTTTTTTGCTTCAGGGTTAACTAAAGATATTAATGTTCGTAGAGATAAATTAAAAAATTTGCATGAGGCAATTTTAAGAAATGAAGAGTTAATCATGGATGCTTTATTGAAAGATTTAAATAAATCTGAATATGAATCATATATGACTGAAGTAGGAATAATATTAGCAGATATATCGCATACTTTAAAACATTTGAAGAAATGGTCTAAGCGTAAGCGTGTTAGAACATCAATCACTCAAGCTCCTGGGAAATCATATATTTATTACGAACCATTTGGAGTAAGTTTGATTATTGCACCTTGGAATTATCCATTCCACCTTGCCCTTTCTCCTTTAATTGGTGCACTAGCTGCTGGAAATACGGTTATTTTAAAACCTTCTAATTATTCTCTTAACACTTCTAAAATAATTAAAAAAATAATTGAAGAAGTATTTGGAGAAGAATATGTTGCAGTTGTTGAAGGTGGAAGAGAAGAAAATACCTTTTTATTAGATCAAAGATTTGATTATATGTTTTTTACAGGTTCTGTTGCAGTTGGAAAAGTAGTAATGAAAGCAGCAGCAAAAAATTTAACGCCTGTAACTTTAGAATTAGGTGGTAAGAGCCCATGTATTGTAGAGAAAAGTGCAGATTTAAAAGTTGCCGCAAAACGAATTATTTGGGGAAAATTAGTTAATGCAGGACAAACTTGTATTGCACCTGATTATGTCTTGGCAGACAGTCAAATTAAAGATGAGTTATTACAATTAATGAAAGCAGAAATTATTGGTTTTTATGGAACAAATCCTTTATGTTGTGATTATTATCCAAAAATTATAAGTGCTAAACATTATAAAAGATTAATGGATTTAACAGTAGGCGAAGATATATATTATGGAAATGAAACTGACGGTATTAAAATTGCTCCAACAATTATTAATAATGTTTCTTGGGATGCTTTAATTATGCAAGAAGAAATTTTTGGACCTTTACTTCCTGTAATCGAATATAATAATATATTTGATGCTTTAGAAGAAATTAGAGCAAGAGAAAAACCTTTGGCACTTTATCTTTTTACTAAATCAAAAGAAATTGAAAAGAAAGTATTAAGAGATGTATCATTTGGTGGAGGATGTATTAATGATACTGTTTTACATTTTTCTTCAAAATCAATGCCTTTTGGTGGAGTAGGAAATAGTGGTATGGGTAATTATCATGGGAAATATACTTTTAGAACCTTTTCACATGAAAAGAGCATTCTTAAAAAAGGGAGTTTAATTGATATTCCTTTAAGATATCCACCATTTGATAAAAAAACTTCTTTCTTAAAGAAAATTTTAAAATAAATTATTCTTGATAAAGCCACAATTATTGTTGTGGCTTTTTTTAAAATATATTATATGGTATAATAACTATATAATAAAATAATAAAGAAAGAAGAATTATATGAAAAAAATGAATTATACAATGTTATGTGATTTTTATGAATTAACTATGGCTAATGGTTATTTTCTTTCAGGAAAAAAAGATGAAATATGTTACTTTGATGTTTTTTTCAGAGATGTTCCTGATAATGGGGGTTTTGCTATTTTTGCAGGTCTCGAAGAAATGGTAAATTATATTAAAAATTTGAAATTTACTGAAGAAGATATTTACTATTTACATAGTAAAAAGCAGTTTTCTGAAGAATTTATTGATTTATTAAAAAACTTTAAATTTGAAGCTGATATATATTCAATGCCTGAAGGTAGTGTTATTTTTCCTCATGAGCCAGTTATGGTTGTGAGAGGAAAAACAATTGAAGTGCAATTAATAGAAACTTATTTGCTAACAGTATTTAACCATCAATCATTGATTGCCACAAAAGCAAGTAGAATAGTTAGATCTGCTGAAGGAAGAGAAGTTTCAGAGTTTGGGGCAAGACGTGCCCATGGAGGCGAAGCTGCTTATTTTGGGGCAAGATCTGCATATATTGCTGGAGCTTCATCTACTAGTAATACATTAGCGGATGTTCTTTTTGGAATACCTGCAGTTGGGACGATGGCTCATTCTTGGGTTCAAGTTTTTGATTCTGAGTATGAGGCTTTTAAAGCTTATTGTGAAATATATCCTAATTCAACAGTCTTATTAGTTGATACTTATGATGTAGTAAAAAGCGGAATTCCTAATGCTATTAAAGCTTTTAATAATTGTTTGAAACCATTAGGGAAAAGACCTATTGGTGTTAGACTAGATTCAGGAGATATTGCATATCAATCTAAACAAGTTAGAAAGATGTTAGATGAAGCAGGGTATCCTGATTGTAAGATAGTAGTCTCTAATTCTTTAGATGAATATTTAATTAGAGATTTATTACATCAAGGAGCAAAAATTGACTCTTTTGGAGTTGGCGAGAGACTTATAACTTCAAAGAGTAGTCCGGTTTTTGGAGGAGTTTATAAGTTAGCGGCTATTGAAAAAGAAGGAAAAATCATACCAAAAATTAAAATTAGTGAAAATGTTGAAAAAATAACTACTCCGCATTTTAAGCGAGTTTATAGATTATATCAAGAAGGAAAAGCAACAGCTGATTACATTACTATTCATGATGAAAAACCTGATTTTTCAAAACCTTTAGAAATATTTGATCCGCATTCAACTTGGAAAAAACAGACTTTATTAACTTACTCTGCAAGAGAAATGCTTGTTCCTATTTTTAAAAAAGGTAAGCTAGTTTATTCTCTTCCATGTTTAGAAGATATTAGAAGCTATTGTCAAAGAGAAGTTGACAGTATGTGGGATGAAGTTAAACGATTTGAGAATCCACATAATTACTATGTTGACTTATCTCAAAAACTATGGGATTGTAAAAAAGAATTATTAATTATTAAAGAATAATCTATATTAATATTTATAAATAAATGGTTAGATGTTTTTATTATAGAAAAACCCAAAAGGAGGCTTCTATGAAGATTGGAAAAATTATACATTATTATCGCAAAAGAAATAGTATGACACAAGAAGAACTTGCTTTTAGATTGGGTGTTTCTGGTACTACTGTTTCTAAATGGGAAAATGATCTTTCGTATCCAGAAACTTCATTACTCCCAATGATAGCTAATATCTTTGATATTTCTATCAATCAACTTTTTAATAATGATTTTGTTTTAACTTTAATAATTGAAGATATTATAAAAGAGGCTAACAATCAAGAAAAGTTTGATTTAGAAAATTCGATTATATATTTAGAAAAAAAATATCTAGAATACCCTGATAATGAAAATTTGAATTTTGAAATTGCAAGAAGATATTTGCTTTTTTCCAAAGAAGCAAAAACTAAGGAATTAATTAAGAAAGCTACTGTGATCTTTGAGAGATTAATTAAATCTGATGATAAATATTTATCCGAGTGGAGCAAATATTTTTTATCAATGATTTATTCTGAACTTGGAAATGTAAATCAGGCATTATCCTTGAACAGTGAATTAATGTTATCGGAAGGATTAAATCCAAAACTAGATAAAATTGCAATAAAATTAATGAATGGCTATCTTAATATTGATAAAGACATCAACACTAATTTAAATAAATTAATGGAAGAGTATTTTGATT
>DUUA01000211.1 GCA_012841765.1 Acholeplasmataceae bacterium | reverse complement strand
GTGATAATTAATTTTAAAACATCTGGATTATATATTTTATCTTTACTTGGTCTGTTTTAAATTCCATGCTTTTTCAAACTTTTTTCATTAACACGATAAAATGAATTTACAATAATTTTAAAATATCAATCAACTGATATCTCTATAATCTTTATTTTTAAATATCTATCTCTGCTATTTCTTTAAATCTAACTTTTTTAAATACAAATTTTCATAACACATTAAAATAATATTTTTAATTCTTTTGAGATCAAAAAAGTTATTTCTTAGATAGAACTTATAATGTATTTATTTGCTAGTAGATATATTTTTATAATCTTTATGCATCATTAATAGTTTTTTCTGATTCACTCCACCAAAATTATATGTCAAGATTAGAACATGAGAAAAAAAGGACTATGAAAGTCCTTTTTTAGATATAAATCACTACTTAAGTAAGAGAAGCTTTATAAATATCGCCAATTGATTTTTCAATTGTAGCATTAAATTCTTCATCACTTTGCCCTTAGCTAAGTCCTTCAGCAAGAGCCCGAGAGAAGCTTGCCACTAAACCTTTGTTTTGGCTTAAAAGAGTATTTGCATGTTCACGTGTATATCCACCACTTAAAGCAACTATGCGAACAACATGTGAATTTTTCATTAAATCAGCATAGAAGTCTGCAACAGTAGGAATTGTTAATTTCAACATAATTTTATCGTCTTTTTCTAATAAGGCAATTTGTTTATTAAGCTCAGCAAGAAGCATTACCTCTGCTTCAACTTTATCAGCAATATTAATATCAACTTCTGGTTCAATGATTGGTACTAACCCAGCAGCAATAATTTGTTTAGCAATTTCAAATTGTTGAGCGACATTTTTAGCAATCCCCACTTTGTTTGCTGCTTTAATAACTGAACGCATTTTTGTACCAAAGATGTGACGCTCATTAGCTCGCGCTAATAATGAGTCTAATTCCGGCATTGATTTCATCAACTGAACACCATCAACAAGTACATCTAATCCCTTATCAATTTTAAGAAATGGAACGACTCCTTTGACTTCCCAAAGGTAGTCAGCAGTAAATTTACCATCAATCTTTCTATCCATTGTGTTTTCAAATAGAATTGCGCCAAGAATTTTTTCTTTATTAAATGCCGGCGCCTTAATGATTCGTGTTCTCATTTCATGAACTCTGAGATACATTTCATCTTCATTACTATAAGCATCTTTAGAAACTCCATAAGCCAATAGGGCTTTTGGGGTACTACCGCCGCTTTGATCTAGTGCAGCAATAAATCCTTTATCGTTTTGAACTTTGTTAAATTGCAATTTATTCATAATTTACTCTCCTTCTTTACACTTTTAATTATACCATCTCAAGCAGAAAAGATAAACTAATTAGCATAATTTGCTTAAACCTTTCTTATTTCTTTTTTGCTACAAGGGTTTTAAATCCATTAGGTGTTAAAATTATTTCAACATTATCGTTTGTTGGTACTTTTGGGATAGAGAAGACAAATGCATAACTACCAAATGCTGGTTAAACCATAATTTCGTATTTGATTACGTATTTAATAAATAGAGTGTTATCAATCAATAAAAAACAATTATACAAAAAGATATTTCTTTCTAAATCACTATGAATAAGTATAGAGATCATAATTATCAAAAAATGTTTCATTTAGTTCCAATGGATAATCAGAATCTAAATAATCATTATGTGATGAGATCCAAGTAATTGATTAATCGAAATCATGGTAATTCAAATATGAGCCTGAATATAATAATTTAATTTTTCATTTAAATGATAAAAATCGCGCACTTCGACATTATCAACACTATGATATAAAAATTTGTCAATTTCAAAAATCATAACATATATGTCTTCGTCATTAATGGCTACAAAAGCATTGACTATTTCGTAATAGATAACTAAAATACCGGCATCGGTTATTTCATAACTATTAGATAAGAAAATATATGTTCCCACCCAATAGATTTCTAATAAGTATGTATACAAATTTTGATTTTTAAGCAATTTTCATCCAAATCTAATTTTTAACCACTAGAAAGATAGCTATTTTAATTACTAATATTGGTTTTTAAAATCATTGAAACTTTCAAATGCTCTAGGAAATAACAAGATAATATTATCTGGATTTTTATTTAATTCAACACAGCCAACAATTAAATGCATAAAATAAGTAAAACATAAAGATATTCTTTGTTTGAAATTAGTTCATTAGTAAATCTATAACACCACTAGCAACATTCATAAGATTTAGTGTTTTTGCTAAATCTTGTATATCTTTTAAATCAGCCATGTAAAACCTCCCTTAT
>DUUA01000024.1 GCA_012841765.1 Acholeplasmataceae bacterium | reverse complement strand
TTTCAAAATCTATGATATAATAAGATAAAGATAGAATTGAGTGATATGTATTGACATAAGAAAGATGAAAATGTATATATTATTATGGTTATTATTTGGTGGATTAATTGGCTGGGTCGCAAGTATTTTAACTCATGATAACAGCAGAAATGGGATTCTTATTAATATTATAGTAGGACTTATTGGAGCTGTTATTGGTGGTGTTATTTCAAGTTTAGTTGGTTGGGGAAATCTTAATGTATTTAGTTGGCAGGGGACATTGTTATCTATTTTAGGTGCCGTTATTTTATTAACAATCATTAATTTGTTTAATAGAAGACGTTAGAAAAAAGTTTATTTAAATAGAAAGAGGAAATTATGAAGAAACGAATAGGAAATTTTTTTCCATTTGTTGCACTTTTATTAGGAATTATTGCTTTTGTTATGGTGTTTTTACCAGCATTAAAATATCCTAGTAATGATACAACATATACTGGCCTTCAAGTTGTTACAGGACTGTCTATTGTAGATGCAGGATTTATTGGAGATGCGAAAATGCCATTTAATATTCTGGCACTTTTAGCGTTCTTATTACCAATTTCAGCAGGCCTAATTGGTGTTTTAACGCCAAGAGGATTTATTGTTTCATTAGTTTTATTCATTGCTGCTGCAGTTTTGTTTTTTGTATTACCACAATATACACATATAAATGTAACCTTATTAGGTACAGTAACAAAGACAGAAATAGATTGGACATTATTGGCCGCACCAATTATTGCAGGAAGTGCTAGTATTCTTGGTGTTCTTGTTAGTTTAATGGGATTTATGAAAAAAGGATTTTAATTATAAAATTAAAAAAATGCAAATTACTAATTTAGTAATTTGCATTTTATTGTTTATTCTTTTAAAGAAATGTTATAAGATTATAACATTAGGAGGTAATAATGAAATTTCAAGATGCAAAATATTTTTCCATAAAAACTTTTAATAAAACTTTTTTTGAAATGACTTATATGATAGCGAAATATACTAGAGAGTTGAAATTAATAAATAAAAAATTTCGTTCGACTATTATGATGGCTGTAACTAATGTTAATGGCTGTAGTATGTGTTCCTACTATCATACAAAAGAATTAATTAATGCGGGCACTTCAGATGAAGAATTAAAAACTATTTTGGAAGGAACATACGATGATTTAGAAACTAATGAAAGTTTAGCTTTGGTTTTTGCTGAACATTATGCTGACGTGAGTGGTAATTATGATAAAGAAGCTTTTAAAAAAGTTAAAGAATATTATGGAAAAGATTTTGCTTATGGTATTTTAGGATCAATTAAATCTATTATGTTTGGTAATATGTATGGTATATCTTTAGGAAATATAGGGACAAGATTTAAATTTAAAAAACCTAAAAATTCTAAATTTTTCACTGATTTATATATTGCTTTAGCACCATTCTTTTTAATGTTTCCTTTTTTAATAATAAATTTGTTTAGGAAAAAAATTCAATATTAATAAAAAAAATCTCATCAAAAGATGAGATTTTTAATTTAACTTATTTTTTCTTTCTTTTTAGTTATAACTAATTTATCAAAAAGAAGCATTGTTTGTGGTAAAACAAATAAAACTACAATTATTGAAATAATAGCACCACGACCAATCAGTGTTCCAAAAACAGAAATCGAAGGAATTGATGAAGCAATAGCCATAGTAAATCCAGCAAATGTTAATATTAATCCTGAAGTTAAAACTGTTGTTTTGGATTCATCAAAAGAGATTTTCATTGCTTCACCTTTATTATAGTTGAGCCTATTTTCAGTATATCTGTGAGTATAAAGGATAGCATAGTCAATAGTAGCACCGAGCATTATACAACCAACAATGATATAACCAACATATAAAAGATTATTTCCCATAATTGCTGGTATGGCCATATTAATCCAAATAGCACCTTCAATTAAAATTATTAATAATAATGGAATAGTTATTTTTCTAAAGGAAATTAATATTATAATAAAGATTAATATAATCGTTATAATGGTTACTCTGATATAGTCTTTATTCATCACAGATTTCATATCATTAATACCTATGCTCTCGCCAAGCAAATAATACTGTTCACCGTAATGTTGATCTGATAGTTCATGGATATCATTTACTAATTCAAATGTTTGATCACTTTCTATTGGTATATCAATTGTAAAAATAATTCGGTGATATTTATTACTTTCCAATTCCTTTAAAGCTCCATTTATTTGAAGAGTGAATGGAAGTAGACTTTCTTTTTGTTCTGGTGATAATGAGTCAGTAGAAATAATAAAATTTTTCATTTCTAAGATTGTAAATGAACTACTTGATAATTGGTATTGCATAAGATCAAAGATACCAAGTATTTGTGTAGCATCATCACCAACTATACCCAAGCCACCAAGAAACGCTGCAAATTCTAACCTTGTATATTTTGTATAAAAAATTAAAGGAGTCATTTGACTTTTAGGTTCAATATTTTTCTCCATTAACATTTGATTTAATTCAGTGATAAAAACTGCTTCTTTTTGAAGATCTTGTTCATTTTCAAAAGGTACTAAGATAACAAAATCATTATTATTACCAAAAGTTGTACTGATTTTTTTGAAACTTTTACCTAGGGTGCCGCTTTCTGAAACAATATTATTTTCACTGTAAATAAAACTATTTTTAGTTTGAGCAACAAATGCAAAACTTATTACAGCTAAAGCAATAATTGGTATAATTATTTTAGATTTGTTAATAAATTTGTATGTCGATTTTAGAGGGACTAAAATTGATTTATGAGCTGATTTATCAATTAGTTTTGCAAACATAACAATTAAACCAGGCATCACTAGAAATGTTGCAGCAAAACTAATTAAAGTTCCTTTTACAAGAACAGATCCAATATCAAGTCCAATTTTATATCTCATAAACATTAAAGCTGAAAATCCAGCTACTGTTGTTAGCATGCTTGATAATATTGGAATAAAACTTTCTTTAGAAGCTTTAATGACAGCTTCAGATGCTGTAATAGGATCAACTTTATTCTTTTTATAACTATGTAACATGATAACGGCATAATCCATACAAAGAGCAATTTGTAATATTCCACAACTTAAATGGGTCATATATGATATTTCCCCAAAGAATATGTTACTACCCATATTAATTACAACAGATAGTCCAATTACAATAATAAAAAGTAATGGCTCAATCCAAGAAGTTGTTAATAAAAATAGTATAATTAAAACAATTGGTAGTAAGAAAATAATAATTTTAATAATTTCCTTTTGAACGATTTCATTATATACTATTGCACTTACAGATTCTCCTCTTAAATAAATATCAAAACTTTCAAGAGTAGTTTTTATATTTGTAATAGTTAAATCAGTTTCTTCATCATAATTTCCTTTTGGAAAACTGATTTTATAGAGAGCATTTTCGTCCTTATAAAAATTTTCATTCATTGGGTTAAATTCTACACTCTTAACACCTTCAAGAGCTAATAATTCAGTATATATTTGCCCTGCTTCAACAATTGAAACCCCTTCAGCCATTACTTCACAATAACCTGTAATTCCAAACTCTTCATCCATAACTATTAAAGCCTTTTTAGTAGGCATATCCTCAGATAAATATTCTGATGGATCATAGTTTAATTTTACACTAGGAAGTAAAATACCTCCTGTAATAAATAACAAAATAAATAATCCTAAGATGTAAAAACGGTATTTGATAATAAATTTCATATTTTCCTCCTCAATACGATGTTTAGTATTAGACATTGAATTTCAACACTATGTTGACTATCTAACTTAATTATATTATAATATACT
>DUUA01000210.1 GCA_012841765.1 Acholeplasmataceae bacterium | reverse complement strand
ATATAACATACTTCTTTTATTATTTATTTTGGGATAAAATGGTAATTTTAATGCCATTTTAGCTAATTTATTATAATTACCTGGTGAATTATATCCATATACCATTGGTGGCCTTAAAATTACTATTTTATAGTTATCATCTTCTAGGCTGCTTATTAATTGTTCTGCCTCATATTTAGACCTACCATAAGCATCCCTAGGATTTGGTTTAGTATCTGGTGTAATTATCCCTTTATTAAGGCCGTAGATACTCATTGTACTTAAAAACATAAATTGCTTAACGCCAGCACTCTTAGCTTTTTTTGCTGTTTTAAATGCTAAATCACGATTAATTTTGTAATAGATGCTTTCACTCTTTTTACTAACTTTGATATGAGCAATTCCAGCAACATGGAAAATGCAATCAAACTTTGAAAAATCGTAGTTAACCCAATTAGGATCTTTCATATCTAATGTTTCTATATGATATTTATTATTATCTTCTAATAACTTCTTAGAAACATTAGTACCAATATAAGAATTTGCTCCGGTTATTAAAATTCTTTTCATACTATCACCTACTATTCTTCTTTATTATCATTTTTATTAATTGTGCCAGTTCCACCTTCAACTACGCCTCTAGGTTTAAATATTTGAAAAAATGTTTTAAAAAAGATTTTTATATCTAACCATAAACTAATATTTTCAACATAATATCCGTCTAACTCTGCTTTTTTATCAATGGGAAGTTCATCTCTTCCTTTTATTTGAGCATAACCAGTAAGGCCTGGGTAAATATTGTTAGCACCATATTTATCTCTTTCTTCAATTAAATCAAACTGATTCCATAAAGCTGGTCTAGGTCCAACAATTGACATATTACCTTTTAAGATATTAATAATTTGTGGGAGTTCATCTAGACTTGTTTTTCTTAAAAATCTTCCAACTTTAGTAATCCACTTATTAGGATCTTCTAAAAGATGGGTAGGCATATCTTTAGGAGCATTGATATTCATTGTTCTAAATTTATAAATATTAAAATAACGCTTATTTTTTCCAACTCTTTTTTGTTTAAAAAAAACCGGTCCTTTAGACGTTAATTTAATCGCTAATATTAAAATTATAAATACCGGCAATAACACAATAATTCCAATTAATGCGATTAAAAAATCCATAATTCTTTTAAATAGTTTATACATCTTTTTCACTTCCTAATCGAAAAAATATAAAATCTTATCTTTTGGATAATTAATAGCCATTAATTTATTATAAATAATTTCATAGTTATTATAAGTGACTATCATGATTGCATCATGATTAGTGTTTTTTATAATATCACTTTTATTAATTACCATATTACCAATTTGCTTACCTTGTTTATTAGTATCATCATCTATTACTGCCGTAATTTGTAATTTGTCATTAAAATCATCGTTAATCGCTTGAATAAATATTTCCGCTACTTCGCCAGCTCCATAAAAGATTATATTTTTAAATCCTTTTTCAATAATCTTATTAATAAAACTCTCAGTTTCCTTTTTAGCTTCTTTATATCTTTTTTGTATTTCATGTAAATATCCGATATTTAAAACCTTTTTACGCTCCCTACCTTTATCAGTAATATAATATTCAACATTTTTACTTGAATTATATTTCCTAATAACATATTCACTTTTTTCAAAAGAATCTAAATATAGATTTACCATTGAAACAGAACTAAAAGAAACACTTGCTAAGTCTCTTTGGGTTATTTTGGCATTAGCTTCAATACCATCTAAAATAATAAATTCTTTATATAAAGCAGTTGGTTTGAAAAAATAGTGTTTTTTCATAAGACCCCTCCAATGTTTGGTTACCGAACAATTTAATTATAGCACATTATAATATTTTTTATTTGAAAAATTTTAAAAATGTAATTAGAAGAACAAAAGTGAATTTCATTCACGTTAGAGACAAAACATTTTGTCTCTTTTCTTTTTTGGTTTATACTATCCATTCTATGAATCTAGTGATTATACTAACTTTTCTAAGATACTACTTTCTAAACATGGCCTTAACGCTATCGATAATCACAAAAATAGGTCATATAGAATTTCCTAATTAAAGAAAAAAGGGTTTCCCCTTTAATCTTTAAATAATATTTCTGCTACTCTATTAAATCTTCATTTAATTTACCGTCTTCAAAATCTTTAATCAAAGCACGCATTTCATCAGTATCTCTTGTTTCCATTAATTTAGTTCTAAGTTTACTAGCGCCTTTAATATCTCTAATATAGATTTTAAAGAAACGGTGTAACGGTTTTTTTAATGTTCCTTCTTCTAATACATATCTATCATATTCACTTAAGTGATATTTAAATAAGTCTAGGTATTCAGATGCTTCTCTTTTTTTATTTTCCTTGTCAAAAGCAAACGGATTATGGAAGATTCCTCTTCCAATCATAATACCATCAACTCTATATTTATTATATAGTTCTATACCCATTTGGTAATCTTTAATATCGCCATTCATAGTTATTAATGTATTAGGTGCTATTTCATCTCTTAGTTTTAAAATCTCCGGCATTAATTCCCAATGGGCATCATAATTACTCATTTCAGTCTTTGTTCGTAAGTGAATCGATAAATTAGCAATATCTTGTTTTAGCAGGTGAGTTAGCCATTCCTTCCATTCAGATACTTTGCTATGACCTATTCGTGTTTTTACACTAACAGGTAGTCCACCTTTTTTAGCTGCTTGAATGATATCCGCTGCAACTTCTGGTCTTAAGATTAATCCGGCACCTCTACCATGTCTAAAAACATTTTTTGCAGGACATCCCATATTAATATCAATGCCATCAAAACCCATTTTTGCAAGACCTATACTCATTTCTTCAAAGTTATTAGGATTATCTCCCCATATATGAGCAACAATCGGTTTTTCGTCTTGATCAAACTTTAATCTACCTCTTAAAGACTCAATACCTTTTGCATGAACATAACTATCACTATTAGTAAATTCTGTGAAAAACACATCAGGTCTAGCCGCTTTAGCAACTACTTTCCTAAATACTATATCTGTAACATCTTCCATTGGTGCTAAAATGAAAAATGGCTTATTTAATTTTTTCCAAAAATTATCTTGCATTTAATAAAACACCTCAACATCTTTAATAAAATCTAATCTATTATAACATTTTTATTTATTTGATTAAGCCTTATTACTTTATAGTTTTAAAATTAATAAAGGAACAAACATTTATTTGTTTGTTCCTTTATTTAAAGTGTTAATTTTTATATTTAACTCAATACCCTAGATAGTATGATAGTGCACTTTCATATATTTAAAAAAAAATACCACATATGGTATGTTATTACCGTATGTGGTATTCATTATGTTTTATTCTTTATAAATTAACTCATTCATATATTCATAGATAAATACTTTATTTTCTAAATCAATTCTTAAACTAAAGTCTTCTTCTTTATCAAATTTAATTAAAAACTCTTGTTTACTTATTTTTCTAATTATATATTCATACTCATAATCTTTTGTTTCAATTTTTAATTCAATTTCATTATCTTCAACTTCTAATTCTAATTTAAAAATTTCGTTATCATTTCTATACATTGTATATTCGTATTGATATTCATCTTGTTCTAGCTCTTTTTCAATTTCAATTCTATTTCTAAATGTTGTTTGATAGACAATAACTTTTATTTCTGATTCATCAGATTCTATTTCTTCTTCAGAATGAAAGTGATATTTAATAAAGTCATAAATTAAAACACCATTCATTTGTTTTTCTTCTTCATCATCGTCATCATCAATTGATCGTTCTTCATTATAATATAAGATATATTCTTCTTCATTTTCAAATTGATTTGTTATTGTAACTACCATTTTATATTTATAAGTATCATAAGCCTCATCATCATTGACTGTTATTATAATTGATGTTTTATTTAAATTGAAATAGTCTTGGATTAAATTGATGTTTTCATGGAACCTTTCAATAAAATCCACTGTTAAAGCCGTATTCATCTTACTACTACTAATATTAATAGCGTTATTATTGTTGCCAATTAAATTAACTCCTGTCACTGCATATGCAGCAACAATTTGATCTTTACTAGTAACACTAACCTTAGTGCCAGGGATAACTACTGGTTTTTTATTTAATAGACTATAACCTAGAACTAGTCCGATTACTAAAACACCAAGTGAAAGTGATAGTCTTAAAACATTACTGAAATTAAAGAAAGTCCTTTTACATTCAGTAACTACTTCATCAATTTCTATATCTTTTATATCAATTTTACTTAAAAGATTAGGAGTATCATCTACTATATCTTTTTTTATTACTTTTAAGATATCTTTATCTTTCATAGTCTAACCCCCTCGCTATGTTCTCTTAGTTTCTTCATTGCCTTATTATAAATCCAAGTAACAGTACCTACAGGTTTATCAATGATTTTAGCAATCTCACGATGCTTAAATCCTTCCATTGCATATAAGACAACTACTTCTTTTTCTTCATCATCTAATAATGAAAGAAAGTAGTTGGCGTTGTATTCGTAATCTACTGTACTTTTAGTGCTCGGAAATAAATACTCACTTTCACTAACATCTACTAACATTTCTTTTTTTGTTTTACGGTACCAATCAATTGCTGTATTTCTAGCAATTGTTAGTAACCAAGTTTTAAACTTTTGTTTAGTATTATAACTATTAATTGATTTAATCATTTTAATATAGGTATCTTGCATTAAATCTTCTGTTATATTATGATCTTTAACAATTGTTTTAATAATAGCGTAAACAGATGAACTAGTTTCTTTATAAATTGTTTCGAAAGCTAATTCATCTTTATCTTTAATTTTATAAATAGCTTCCGCTAAGTTCATCTGTCCACCCTATTCTTGATAATTATTCGTAAATGTATCTTACGGTATCATCTTCTATTATAACCGATACATTAATAATCCCTTTAAAAGTTTGACCATTTTCTTTAATTTCGTATTTAATAACTGCTTTATCTTTTCCTTCGAAATGTTTTAATTCATATTTTGACTCTTTATTATCTTCTTCTATTTCTACTTCTAATTCTAATTCATCATCTTCTACTTCAAAATCAATTTTTACTTTACGAACTAAATTACCGTCAACATATGTTTCTAATTTATAGTTACGTTCTAACTCGTCACTTTCAGTTTCAATTTCATATTTGATAATTGTGTAGTTATCACTATCAAGTGAAACTTTTAATTCCAATTCAAACTCTTCTTCATCTTCTTCTATTTCTACATCTTTTTTACCTATAACATTAAATTCTAAATCACCAAATAAAATTAATCCCTCAATTTTAAATTCTTCTTCAATTTCATCTTCATCTTCTTCACGTTCTATTAATACTTCATTATAGTAGAACATGTATTTTTCTTGATTAATTGTTATTTCTAATAAATTATCAAAATTATCATTATCAGATTCTTTTGCATCAACATCAAACACTTCTTCATTTAATAATCCTAATAGTAAATCTAAGTTATCAATTTGATCTGCATCTGTTTCTGCATTACTATCAATTAAATTTACACTACTATTTGATATTACTTGATCAATTCCACTTACTAAAGATATTGCATATACGTTTTCTTCTTTTTCTAATTCTTCTAACCTTTTATCTACATTATCTTTCTTACAACCAATAAGTGCTACCGCACCTGCCAAAATAAATAAACCAATAAATAATCTTTTCATATCTTTTTCCTCTTTTCTTTTTGTTTTCTACTAGTAATACGAATGAAAACAGATTTTTATTGGAACTTTTTTAATTATGTGAAAATTCACATAATTAAAAACTAGGCATTAATTATT
>DUUA01000209.1 GCA_012841765.1 Acholeplasmataceae bacterium | reverse complement strand
CTTGGCGTAAAACTTGCCGAGCAGAGCGACAGCAAGTTTTATGACAAAGGCAATGTCCGCTCGAAGCAGTTGTTAGCTGAATCTTTTTAACCAGCAAAACCACCAATTCTGGAATAATAAAATTGTGGATTATAGACAAATTCTTGACCTAAGATCATTCGATGAATTGTTTTTATTTCTTGATAACCATTATTAATTAAATACTTATATGCAGTTTTATTTTCTTCTGGTAAAAATATTTTATTTTCATTTTGTACCCGTTTACCTAATAATGCAATTCCAGCTTCTTCTGATTGAGCAATTACTCCACAATCACCAAAACCAGGTAAATAAAATCCATCTACTTCTCCATTTTTAATATAAACAAATCCATTATCTAAAATTGGTTTTATTAATGCAATTCGATGTTCACCTGATGCTATTTTATCTAACTTTTCAATTCCTTGATAATGAGATTTATTTATTTTACTAATATTGCTTGATGTTTCAAGAGTATTTGAAATACTTTTAGGTCTGCTTAATATGTAGTACAAACTCTGGTCAATAAAACCAATTTTTTTATATACAGGATATCCTTGATCAGTTGCAGTTAAGGTTATTGTTTTACATCCACGGTTTGTTTGTAAATAATCTATCCGATTTCTAGCAATTAATGATCCAAATCCATTATTTTGGAATTGTTTTCCAACGATTATATGTGCCAACCAACCAGTTTTATTAAAATCAATTCCAGTTCCAATACCTAATAATTGATTATTTATATGTGTTTGTTTAATACAAAAACAATTTGTTGTTTTCAAGTAATGTTCATGTATTTCTGCAATACTACCCCACCCTTCCGGTTGAATTGTATTCAAATTTTGAATATCAGAATTTAATAAACTAGATATATTTTCTTCCATTATTTCCTCCGCGCCCGCAGGGTCCAGCTAACATTTGCTTAACTTGCATTTCCGGCCCGAAGGGCTTGGCGTGGTTTGTGCCGAGCGCAGCGACAAGCACAAACCATGTCAACAGGAAATGTCAAGTTGAAGCAGTTGTTAGATGCTACTTCTTTGATGAATAACTTATAGAATAACCGCGTCCTTTGGGTTTTTCTATAGTATTTATTTTTGTTACATTCCACTGATTTTGTGTTTTTGCTAAGCTAATAACTAAATACTTTTTAGTCTTGTCTTTGGTTAATACAGGGCGAATAACAACACCTTCATTATTAAGTATTTGAATATTTAACGCTGGATAATTGAACCTATCAATAAAACCAATTGTTGAATCATTTCCATTATCGATTAGTGATTCAATACCGTTTGTTGACGCTTTATAAATGTCAGTGTTAGTGTATGTGTAAGACATTATAAATAAAGAGATATTCATAATAATAAAAATTGAAGCTATTCCTAATATTATTCTTAGTATTCTATTTATAATTTTAGTATCACTCCATACTGTATATGTTTTAGTGATCTTGTTTGCTAATGTTCTTTTAGGTTTTGAAAACAAAAGTACAAATATTTCTACAGGATATAGTACTTTTAGGAATGCTTTTAGTAAAATATCTTTTTTGGTTAAAGATCCATTATCAATTTTTATTGTTTCAATCCCAAAAATGTATTTTCCAATACTTTTACCGAGAAATAATTCTATTACTACAGCCGTTAAAATAAATAATAAAAGAGTAATTAAAATATATTGAAAAAACATTAGCTCAATATTAACTTTAATGAATATCAATGAAGAAAGCATTTGAGCCAAAATAATCAAAATATATAAATTGAATATAAATGAACCAGCCCTTCCCCAAAAACCAACAATTTTCTTATTCTGTGTATCTTCCATATTTTCTCCTATTATTCTTCTGCCCGAAGGGTCCATCTAACATTTGTTTAACTCGCGAACCGTCTTGGCGCTTTTTGTGCCGGGCGTAGCCCGAAAGCACAAAATGTGACAAAGGTGAGTCGAGTTGAAACAGTTGTTAGGTCTTTTTTATTTTTGTGATAT
>DUUA01000208.1 GCA_012841765.1 Acholeplasmataceae bacterium | reverse complement strand
CAAATCAATCATTCCAGAAACAACGATTCTAATTTCTATTAATGTTTGTTCTAAACCAAGTTTTGTTTTCTTTAATGCTTCACTATTTTTAAGAATTTCTTCTAATTGATCTTTAACCCTTTCTATATAAATCATAGGGTATTCTGAAGATAGGCCAATTTTAATTAATTCACTAGATTCTTCTAGTAATCTAAATATTTCTTTGAAATAATTAGAAAAATCAGTTGGTCTTTTTTTAGATAATTCTATAACCATCGTTTTAAGTGACTCAACAAATTTTTCACCAACACTTTCGAAAATACTAATTAAATCATTATAATGTAAATAAAATGTGCTTCTTGAGATATTTGCGACTTCACATAACTCTTTAACCGTTATTTTATTGATTGTTCCTTTCTTACGATACAATTCAATTAAAGCCCTTTTAATTGAATCTTCTGTTTTTTCATAATTACGATATTTTCCCTTATTTGTATTCATAAATGTACTATTCCTCGCTTTTGTTCATTTTTATATTTATTTTAACTTTTCTTTGTTGAACTTTTCTCAAATCTATTATACAATAAATTTGTAATATAGTAAACACGAGTCCATTATTAAACTCTTGTTTATGGAGGGAGGCTATCATGAAAAACATTGTTATCGAAGTTAATGATTTAACTAAAGACTACGGTTTTAACCGTGGTGTGTTTGATGTTTCTTTTGAAGTTGAAAAGGGAGAAGTTTTTGGATTTCTTGGACCTAATGGTGCTGGTAAGTCCACTACAGTTAGACACTTAATGGGATTTTCAAAATCTGATAGTGGAGATACCTTAATCAATGGCATGGATACTTTTGAAAATTATTATATGATATTAAAAGATGTTGGTTATATTCCTGGCGAGTTAGCTTTACCAGAAGGTTTAAATGGCTATGAATTTATAAAAATGATTCAAGACTTATCAGGAATTCATAACAGCGAACGTTTAAAAATGTTGTTAGACCTCTTCAAACTAAATCATACAACTTTGAAAATGAATACAAAGCAAATGTCATTGGGTAGTAAAAGAAAACTATCCATTGTTACTGCTTTTATGGGTGATCCTAGCATTTTAATCTTAGATGAACCAACAAGTGGTTTAGATCCATTTATGCAAGATGTTTTTATAAACTTTTTAAAAAAAGAAAAAAAAAGAAAAAAAACTATTTTTCTATCAAGTCATTTATTTAATGAAGTAGAACAAACTTGTGATAGGATAAGTATTATTAAAGACGGTAGGATTGTTTCTACATTTAAAACATCTGATCTAAAACATAGTAAAGATAAAATATACTTTTTAGAATTTGAGAAAAATAAACAATTTTTAAGTTTTATTAATCAAAAAACAAACTTTTTTAAAATCATTGATAATAATCATGAACTATTAAAAACTACAATTCAAGTAAATGATAATAATATTAGTAATTTAATAGATGAATTAAGTAAATTTAGATTAAAAGAATTTAGTCATAACCCACAAACTTTAGAAGAATACTTTATTTCATTTTATGTAGAAGATAAAGACTTTGGAGGGATTAAATTATGAATAAATATATTATTGAAGCTCAGAACTTAACCAAAGACTTTGGATCCGGTAACGGTATTTTTGATTTATCATTTAAAATTAAAAAAGGTGAAATGATCGGTTTTGTTGGAACTAATGGTAGCGGCAAAAGTACTACTATCAGATCTTTAATTGGTTTTATTAAACCAACAAGCGGCTCATCACGAATAAACGGCCTTGATTCATGGGAAGATTCTGATAAATTTATTAAAAATATTGGTTATGTACCTGGTGAAATATCTTTCCCTGACCTTCATTCTGGTACTTCTTTCTTAAAAAATCAAGCTGAATTTTTAAAATTAAAAAACTTAGATAAGGCCAATGAATTAATAAAAATTCTTCAACTAGACCCAAGCGCAAACTTAAAACGTATGTCAAAAGGTATGAAACAAAAAACAGCACTTGTTGCTGCTTTAATGGCTGATCCTGAAATATTAATTTTAGACGAACCTACAACCGGTCTTGATCCATTAATGCGCCATAATTTTATTAATGTCGTTAAGAACGAACATAGAAACGGAAAAACAATTTTAATTTCATCACAGTCTTTTGAAGAATTAGAAAGCACTTGTGACCGTGTAATTTTTATATTAAACGGCAAATTAATTGCTATTGCTAATGTAGACGAAATTAAAAATCGTAATATAAGAGATTTTAAAATAGAATTTAACAATAAAGATGATTATTTAAAGTTTAAACAATATAACTACCATATATTACGTGATCAAGAGCAATACTTCCAAGTAACAATAGAAGTATTGAAATCTGATTTAAATAAATTATTATTTGATTTAAAAGATCTTAATGTTAAATTTATTGCAGAAATAAAATATACATTAGAATCACACTTTAAACGCATAGCAAAAGAAGAATTTGGTGAGGAGGAATTGTATGTTTAGTAAAGCATTATACAAACAATCTTGGAAAGCTAACTGGGTCTTATGGACAACTACTACATTAGTGAGTACTTTTGTTTTAGTTATTATTATGTTTTTAATTGGTGGCGAAGGAATGGGGAAAATAACTTCTTCTTTCACTGAAACGATTGTATATGATGAATTAAGCTCACAATATGAAAATATGAGTCTAAACTACTATACTCTAATAGAAGATAGTCTATATGATTTCGATAAAGCATTCCTTGATTCTTATTTAGATATCGTTGAAGATAATCCTTATCAAGAACCTAATGCTGAAACATTTGAACAAGCTAGTTTAAATGCATATGGGATAATTTCAAGTAATCTCTTAAATAAAATGCATGAAATCGATGAGACTATTACCGAAGGCGACCAAAAGTATCAAGAATTATTTGGTGCATTTTTATATGGTTTTGGTGCTCTATCACTAGATGAAACATATTTACCTAACCTAGTGTCAGATATCACTGTACAAGATTATTTGAATCTATGGACTGATAAGACAAGACCAGAAAATTTATATGATATTATTACTGATAATAACCGAATAATTTTAAAAGAAAACATTTCAAAAGATTCAAGTATTAACTTCTTAGTTGATATTGCTACTGATGATGCGGCAATTGATATGATTTTAGTTGAACTAAATCATCTTGGTATTACTAGAGAGTTATATGATAGTTTTGGTTTTGATGAAAATGGTTTATCAATTATCGCTAATTCTGCAATCTTAACTTATCAAGCAAGAATAGATTTTGAAATTGAATTACATGGTGAAACACTAGATATTTATTTAATCAAACAGTCTTTAAAAGAAACTATTACAAAAACAATATTAACTTCACTACCAGAATCTCTTTCAACAATGATTAGTGAAATGGAAGATCAAGACATGTACTCAAGTACGTTAGTTTCGATGTATTATAGAATTGTTGGAATGTTAATTTCAATTATTTACTTAATTTTAGCAAGTATTAATTTAATTGCTGGTCAAGTTGATAGTGGTTCAATGGCGTATGTATTATCTACTGGAACTAAACGTAGCGAGGTAACTAATACCCAAAGTGCATTTTTAATTAGTTCATCATTCTTTATGTATTTAGTTATTACTATTGTTTCTCTAGTTATTTTTAAATTCGCAACACCGGTCCAATCTGATATGACATATTCTAAATTAATCATTTTTGGATTAGCAACATTTTTAGTCTCATTCGCTTTTGCTGGAATTAACTTCTTAACTTCTTCTATTTTTAACCGATCAAATCAAGCAATGGCATTTGGTGGCGGAGTTACAATTTTAATGTTAATATTTACTATTTTAGGTATTTTTGGAAGTGACGCAATGCCATCAATGATGCGGATGGAAGTTTTAAATTTCTTTAATTATTTATCACTTATTTCCTTAATTGATAGCCAAGCGATTTTAACTGGTGATGCTACTTTCTTATGGAAATTTGCTATATTATTCTTAATTGGCTTAATATCATTTATTGTAGCAGCAAGAATATTTAAACGTAAAGATTTGCCATTATAAGTATATAGGGGTTGTTCAAAATTTGAACAACCCCTTATTTTTATAAAATATCTGTATGTAAACCTTTTAGTAGATCTAAGGTTTTATCATGTAATTTCCGATCAAAACTATCTACTGCTTTACTATCAACAAATATTTTTGCATTTGGTAAAGCCGCCTTAGCAATTACTGCATTAGAAATTACACACATATTAGTAACTAAACCTGCAATTTCAATTTCATCATACTTTTCTTCTTTTAAAAAGTTTCCTAAGTCAAGTGACCCAAAAGTCGCTTTTTTAAATATTTTCTTTGCTTGATCAACATATTTACTTACATTACCGTAAATAAGGTGCCCTTTTGTTCCTTCAATACAATGTAATATTGGTAATCTTCTACCTTCATCAGTTTCTAAATAGTTTTCATGGTGAGTATCTAATGTATATATAATATCATTGCCATTTTTCAAATAGTCTTTTATTTTATCTTCAATAATAACATCTAATCTATCGGCACCTTTAAAACCTAATGCTCCATCTACAAAGTCATTTTGATAATCAACAATAATTAATACTTTTTTCATTTTATTAATCCTTTCTAAATCTATTTATTTTGTTTATTATAACATATCTATAATTATGCTCTTAGTAATTGCAAGAAATTAATATATACATATATTCTAAAAAATATCGATGTTTATTATATAATAAATACATCATGGATGAAGAGGTTGGTAATGTTATATACACTAATTGGAATATTTATATTAATTTTAATCCTTTTAATAACTCCACACTTAAATAAAAAGAGCTTAATAGTTTTAAGTGTTTTTCTTATTTTAAATAAAGGAATTGAATTAATTTATGGATTAATTCAAGGTAATTTTTATAAAATACCCATAGAATTTTCAACTATAACATATTTCATGTTACCAATTGCCATCTTGACAAAAAAGCAAACTTTAATAGATGTTTTTGTTTTCTTTGGGTTTCTTGCAGGTTTTAGTTATTTAATCCTATTTATTTTTTCAGGCAATACTATATATACTTTAAATGGCTTATATAACACGGTACAAGGTTTAATAAATCATAGTGCTATTTTAGTTTTAGGATTATATTTCATGAAATATTATCCTAGAAAACATCTAGCATTAAAAATTTGGATAATTACTTGGATGTTAGTTATTTATATGTTTGCAATATCATTTATTATCGATTATTCTGATCGTTCATTATTTGTTGTAAGATTGTTAAAAGGGACTTTTTTTGTAAATTTATTTAATCCAATTTTTACTAAATATAGTATTTTAGTTTATTACTTATTGTTAATAATTGTTTATCATTTTATCATTCAAATATATATTATTATT
>DUUA01000207.1 GCA_012841765.1 Acholeplasmataceae bacterium | reverse complement strand
TGAAAAATCAGTTTAATATTAAATTAATTTATCAAGGATTATAAGCTAAAAAAATAACTGATTATGTTTATTTAGCTATCCCTAAACCAACTAATAAAATTATTAAATCTGATCTGTTTAAAGAAAAAAAAGAAATTGTAAAACATTTAGAACTAGGTTTAATACTTATAGATAAATCTTCAAAAGAACTAATTGTAATACTTGATCCAACTATTATCCCTCATAAAAATCAACAGAAAAAGAGGAGTATGCTGAAAAAAGAATTTTTCTTAAGAAAAACTTCATTTAATGTAGGTGGTGTAAATAAAACAAAAATTATTACTGCTTATAGAGAACTAGCTTTGCTAGCGTTATATTTTCTTAAAGATGGTCCAAGAACAGCAAAAGAAATTAAGCTATTTATTAAAGAAGATAAAATTATGAGTATTTTGCAAAAGAATTATTATAATTGGTTTGAAAGAGTAGAACGTGGAGTATATAAAATTACTGCAATAGGAGAAGATGCATTAGTTATTTACAAAGATGTAATAGAAAAATTAATACCAATTAAATAAAACCCGTTTTTATAAACGGGTTTTTTAGTTAAAATATTAAATTAGTTTTTACACAAATAACATACTTCATTATTAACTGTTCCATCTTTAAAGAAAGATTCTAAATTAGATAAAGTTATTTCAGCAATATTTCCAAGAGCCTCTTCAGTTAAAAAGGCTTGATGTGAAGTCAGAATTACATTTGGCATATTAACAAGAATTGATAAAACATCATCTTGAATGATTGTATCAGACATATCTTCAAAGAAGAGATCAGATTCTTCTTCGTAAACATCTAAACCCGCTCCTTTAATAATGCCGCTTTTTAAACCTCTAATTAAAGCTTGGGTATCAATAACACCACCACGAGAAGTATTAACTAAATAAACTCCTTTTTTCATTTTCAAAATAGTTTCATCGTTGATTAAATATTTTGTTTGCTCAGTTAGTGGAAGATGAACTGAAATCATATCACTTCTGGATAATAATTCATCTAGTTGAACATATTCAACATCTAAATTAGGATTAGGATAGAGATCATAAGCAATCACTTTCATGCCAAAACCTTTAGCAATTTTAATAAAAATTTGACCAATTCTACCAGTTCCTAAAATACCAATTGTTTTATTATAAAAATCAAATCCAGTTAATCCATTTAAACTAAAATTAAATTCTTTTGTTCTAGCGTATGCTTTGTGAATTTTACGATTTAGAGTTAATAGTAAAGCCATAGCATGTTCAGCTACAGCATGTGGTGAGTATGCAGGAACTCTTACTATAGGAATTTTATTACTAGCAGTTTGTAAATCAACATGATTAAAACCAGCACTCCTTAAAGCAATTAATTTAATTCCCATTTTAATAAGTTCATCAATTACAAAAGAATCAATTGTGTCATTTACGAAAACACAAACAGCATCATTTCCTTTGGCTAAATGAACAGTTACCCTTGTTAGTTTTTCTTGAAAATAATTAATTTTAAATTTTGTATTCAAAGCATCAAATGATTGGATATCATAAGGTTTTGTGTCAAAAAAGGCAATTTTTTTCATTTTTTGTCCTCCATTTTAAATATTTTTAATCTTTA
>DUUA01000206.1 GCA_012841765.1 Acholeplasmataceae bacterium | reverse complement strand
CAAGAAATGAACTATATGCAAATGATACCTTGCCCGCTTGAAATGCGACCCTCTTACCCCATGTGACGTTTTGACTAATTGATCTGGATTCTTCTTGGGCAATGGATGCCACCCTTTGAAATGAAAAAAATGCGCGCGAATGCCTACGCCCGGTGACCCCCTAAAAAGGTGTAGAGATTAGACCTTCCCTCCCCTTTTTAAAAGTTTTATTCTCAGCAACTGCAGAGTTATTAGGTATTTCGTGAGAATTTCTTCTTTCATAAGAAGTATTAATAATGAAGTTCTACAAGAGGCAGATGAAGAGCTTGATTATTAATAACACTTATATTATTTTTATTCGGTAACTTTTAATGTGATTATTTGAGCATCATTGAGCATTCTTTTTTGAAATGTTTCCACTAAATGCTTGTCAACATCCATTTCTTTCCATAATGATAACTGTCTATTTGTAATTATTACAATACTTCTTGTTTCATTTAAAAACATTAGGTTTTTATTTATTAACAAAAGTTCCTCTTCAGTTGGTTTTGTATAAAAGAAATCGTCTAAAATTAACAAGTCGGATTCTAAAATCTTATTCCAAAATCTATTCTTAGTTTTATATGAAAAAATAAAATCATCTAATCTACTATATAAGACTCTAGCACCTTTAGCAATAGCAGCATTACCTATCACAGAAGCAAGACTAGTCTTTCCACTACAACATTCCCCAACAATAAAAATGTTTTATTTATTAGTTTTAAAATCAAATTGCTTAATTTTGTCTAATTGCCATTCAAGACCCTTAGTTATTTTATCATGATTAAACTTTTTATTAGGAAGTTTAGCATCCTTATGAAGTTGTTTTAGTTTATTTTCACTTCTTAATCTAACTTCTTCGCTAAAGATTCTATAAAGATATTCTTTGTTTGAAATTTGTTCATTAGTAAGATCTATAACACCACTAGCAACATTCATAAGATTTAGTGTTTTTGCTAAATCTTGTATATCTTTTAAATCAGCCATGTAAAACCTCCCTTATCTTAAAAGATCTATTAATATAACTTCTTACTGTTTGTATTACGATATACTTTCTTGCAGTATCTTCACCATGTTTATAAATAAGATATGAAGATAACTCGAAGATTGTTGCAGTGTTATATTTTATACAATAATCCATTCCATCAATCAATTGTTTATCTGAATAATATTTTCTCATGCTATTTAATCTTCTACATTGAGGATAGATATATCTAGGTTTCTGTTTCCTCATTAGATGAATAAACGCAGTAGCTATTTTAGAGTCTTTAAATACCCCTATTACATATTCTTTGCTTACTACAAAAAATAAAAACTTGTATCTACCTTCTATAGCATTGAATTTTCTCATTTGGTAAAAATATACATTTTTATTCATTATAGACAACTTTATTAAGTAATGTTATAATTACATTAAGAAAAGATATACCTACATAAAAGGATTAATAAATTAAAATTTTAGCATGATTATCACCTAGATATTAAAATTAGTATTTGTGAGAGGGAGAAAGAGATGAAAAATAAAAAAATAGTCATTTTATTATTATTTGTATTTGTGTTTACCTGTAGTTTTTTTGTTATGGTGCAAGCATCATCAAGCATAATTTATTCTAATCATGAAATTTCTAGTGATACTGAATTATACAGTAGCAATTCTTGCAGTTCTTTGGAATAGATTACCGCTCGATATACATGGGAAAAAGGAGGTATATTTTCTAAAGATAAATGCGATGTATTTATGCAAACCGCGGGAATTTCATCAGGTCAAACTAATGAAGTTACTGCAACAATATGGAATAAAGGTCAAATTTATTCAACAGAAACAAAATCATCAGCAAAAGCTAGTGTAATATTTAATGTGAAAGGAAAATTATGGTCTGCTTCAAATAAAGTAGAAGCTGGATATGATGCAAGCTATGTCGCTTTAGGCAATCAGCATTGGACTGTTGTTGGTGATTAATTTTTTTTATTATTGATTATGGTTACATAATTTGTATAATATTTAGGTGATAAACAAAAGGAGTTAGTAATAATGGTTTTAAATTATATTTATAGTTTTTTTAAAAATAATAAAATGTTATTTACAATCTTTATGTTGCTTTTGATAAGTTCTGTTTGTGCTGTTTTTTTTATTACTAATTTTCTTAGCAACATTTTTATTGAAAATTCATATTTAATCGAAAAAGATCGCACGTATATTGTATCTTTAGATAATGTAAATACAGAACAAAAAATGGAAACTTTACTTTTACAAAACCCAGAAGTATCTTTAGTTTATTGTTTAATCAATAATGAGGGTGAAGCTATAAGAGCAGATTATTATGATAAAAGTTCTTCTAATAATATTACTTCATTTGGCAAATGGTTTTCTGAAGAAGATACCTTAGACGGTAATCACAAAGTGATTTTGCCGAACTATCCATATTTGTTTAGGAATCAAAATACCGAAGAATATGAAATTTATGAAATTGGAGATAGTTATTTTATCAATGATATTCCTTATGAAGCTATAGGTATTGGAACTTTAATAGACTTTGTTTATCAAATCCCATATAAGTCAATTCCAAAGAATTGTGAATTGTCCTTTGTAGCTATAGTTACAGATGATTTTAAAAGTGAAGTAAAGATTCAACATTTTTCTGCTTATCTTGAGAATCTATTCAATGGGGTCATTATGGAATCACCAATAGAAATACCAAAAACATCTTTTTGGAATAATTATTCAACTGAAACAATATTGATAATAGGTATTGTGTCTATGGGAATTTTTAACTTAGTATATATATACACTTATATATTAGATACCAGAAGAAAAGAGATAGCAATTAACAGAATATTAGGACGCACTAAATTATCAAGTATTGTTAACTATTATTTAGAGACTTTTTCACTTGCTACTATTGCCTTTATTCTAAGTTCCCTTTTCTTTAAATATGTCATTTTAGTGCAATTAAAAAATCTTGGCTTTTTATTCAAGGATTCTCTGCTATTTGCAAACTATTTAGTAATTTATGTTGGTTTCATATTTATTTTTAGTGTTGTTTTTCTTCCAATAATTATTTTATATATAACAAAATCTCCATCAGAAGTTTTATCAGATGTGTAGGGAGGGGAAACTATGTTTATAACTTTAGGACGATTGGTATTTAAAAAAAATATAATACTTAATATAATTGTGATTATCCAACTGGGAATAGCTCTTATAATATCAATTATTTTAATTGGCACATATAATAAAATGTATCAAGCCTACAATTATACTTATAATTATTCAGAAGACACAGTGTTTTTTACACCTATGAAGATTAATGGATCACCAGTAATAAATGTGGATTTTGAATATCTTCAATTAAATAACATATCAATGGAATTCCTTTCTAAAAAATTTGATGGGAAAACAGCTGATATATTATGCTATGATGAGAAAACATTTAATGGGTTAAAAAAACAACTTAAATCAGGAGTTTGGGCAAGTTCTTTAATATCTAATGGCATGATTGAATGTGTCGCAATTGATGATATCTTTTCTATTGGTGACACCTTTTCAGAGCAAATAAAAGAAAATGTATTCACTTTTATTGTAGTTGGAAAACTAGCAAAAAATTCATTAGTAATAAGTTCTTCTAGAAGTTCTTATTTAATGCAAGCAGATATGTTGTTTTATGAATATTCATCTATTGGCAAAGCAGTGATTTGTAGTAATTCCTCTATTGCAGAAGCCACTGGAAATTATGGCAATGCTTTAATATTCTTTAATAATGCAGATGAAAATATAAAAAATAAAACAATAGAGAATTTACGCAATAGTGGTAATGCTATAACTATGGAAACAATCCGAGAAAATACAGATAACGAACTAGTATTAACAGTAAAAGGTTTTCTTCCATTAGCAATTTGCTTTGCAATAATGGGATTGATTGCTATTATAGGGATGTCACTCCTAAACATATTAAAAAATAGTGATGTCTTTTCTGCATATTTTATTTGTGGAATGAATAGAAAAAACGCATTTTTACTTAATTTAGGATATATGATATGGATGATATTTGGGATTATAATTGCAACATTGATATTATTTATTCTTTGTAGTGTTTTTGATATAATCAATAAATTAAACTATTTGCCAGGGGTTAATCAAATTTGTTTTTCTGTTTTATTTCTTACACTTATTACTCTAATTGCAACAAGCATTTCTTTTGCTTTTTTAAAGCGCGAAAACATATCTAAATCGTAATGAAAGGAATAATGGAAAATGAGCATAGAACTAGAAAACTTACACAAATATTATAATTATCATAAAAGTAATGAAAACCACGTTTTAAATGACATTTCACTAAAAATTGATGATGGAGAATTTGTCGCTATTATAGGTAAAACTGGCGTGGGTAAATCAACTCTAGTTCATATATTAGCGTGTATTGATACGTTTCAATTTGGAGAATATAAGTTAAATGGTTTATATGTAAAAAAGTTATCAGATAGAAAAAAGAGTCTACTTCGAAATAAGTATATAGGTATTGTGCTTCAAGAATTTGGTTTAATTGAAGGATATACTGTATTAAATAATGTCATGACACCACTTCTTTTTTCTACCAAATGTTTACTTAAGAAAAAGGAAACTATGGCAGTTAATGCCTTAAAAAAGGTAGGTATTGAAGACCTTGCAACTTGTAGTGTAAATAAAATATCAAGTGGTCAGCGACAAAGAACAGCTATTGCAAGAGCAATTGTTAATTCTCCACGTTTATTGATTGCAGATGAACCTACTGGAGCTTTAGACATAGAAACGAGCAAAGAAATTATCCAAGTATTTAAATCATTAAATATTTCTGGAATTACTGTAATAATTATTACTCATGATTTAAAAATAGCTAAACTTTGTAATCGAATAATTAAAATTTCTAATGGAAAGATTGTATCAGATACTAAGTTAAAACAAAAATAAGTTTATAAATAACTATGAAATAAAAGCACTTGAAATATATGTGCTTTTTATTTTGCATATAATTTCAAATAAGAATATTCTTTTATTAGGATACTTCTCTATTAAAAACTTTATAATATTAGCATTAATCTTGATATCAATAATATACTATCAAACTATTTTTTCATAGAGTTCTATATTTAT
>DUUA01000205.1 GCA_012841765.1 Acholeplasmataceae bacterium | reverse complement strand
GGCATTAGGAGAGTATTTTTCATTGTATAAGTATGAAAATGACTATAAAAATTATGAATTAGTACAGTTGTTTTTGAATAATGAGTTTGATTTTGTTTTTCAGCTTAATTTCCTTGGAGATTATATAGGTGTAAAGGATTCGAATATTTTTGTACTTAAGAAAGATAATAGTAAAGGATATGTTAAAGATTATGATTGGGAAGGTTATATGAATGCTCTTTACGACAAGGAAATTAGATTTTATGAAGAGTTAAAGCAAGATAGTTTAAAGTATTTATATCACACTTTAAGATTTAAATATCTTTCCGAAATAGAAAGTTTAGAGAATAGAATCACACGCCTTGTTAGGAAAAATAAATATATTCCAAATATAATGGGTTTGAAACAATTTCATATATTCTATTTTAGTCCTGATACATTGCTTGGTAGGAAAGATTTTGAAGATAATTTATTTGTTTACAAATTCTATCCAAACTATTACAATGTAACTACAAAATCGTTTTTTAAAAATAAGGAGAATAAATATTTAAAAACTCGTACCTTTATCTATGAAGATTTAAATAATGAGCTAATAGCGGAAGGAAATGCATTTGGAATTGCTCGAGTTGCTAAGACATCTAATCTTTTTAAGTATTTCATTAAAGAAAAAGTTGAGATGGTTTTTAATATAGGAGTAGAGAATGTTTACATTTGTTTAAAAGATAATGACATTTTTGTTATTAAAGACACAAATGGTCTTATACTAAAATATTCAAAAGAAGAGTTTATAGAATGTTGTTTTGAGGAGTTGTGTCCTACATGCAAATAGAAGATATAATTAATCGACTAAAAGAAAAATAATAAATGTATAGTGCAGGATAAAATATTAAGCATGTGGGGTGAACAAATGAAAGCAGCAATTTAATTGGCTTTGTAGATATATTAATGAAAAGAAATAAATAAATAGATATGGATGTTTTGAATTTTGGAGTGGAAAATGCAAGTTGTAGACCTTGAAAAACGTCGATTTCAGTAGTGGAATACGCCGATTTCAGTAGTGGAAAACGACGTATTATTACATGAGATATTTGCATTTTTGACCTTTAAATTCAAATAAGAATTTAGAATAATCAATAAAAACTATTTGATATGCCTATAAAATATTTTATTCAAAAGAGAAAGATTACTAAGAACTCAGTTGCTTACACAAAGTATATTCCAAAAATGCAGTTGGAATCTGTGGTTGGTATTGAAAAAATTGTTGAAAGGGTGGAGAAAAAAAGTAGTATGAGTAGGGGAGATATATTAGGGGTCTTGGCAGAGGTTGAAACTGAATCAGCAGTTTATTTGGAAAATGGACATCCAGTAAAATTAGGAATGTTCGGAACTTTTTATCCAGTGCTGGAGGTTGATTCTGTCGATACTCCTGAGGAGGTTAACAGCAGGTTAATTAAAAGATTAAGATGTGTTTTTAAGCCTTCAAAGAACTTGAAAAATATATTGAAAAAAGCAGAGTTTCATCTTGGAGATAGAAAGGTAAGAGAAGTTGTAAAAAGAAAAAAGACGAATAAAGTTTAAATCATTTAATAATCAATTTAATATTATGATGAGGAAGAAAATGAAAAAGATAATTTTAATAATACTTGTTGTGGGATTAATTGTATCTGTATCCTGCTGTAGAGAAATGTTTACAGATGAAGAATTGACATTACGACGGGAAGTTTACACAGGAAATGAATTAAAAATTGATGGATATTATTATTATATTGTACCAGATTACAATCGTACGGTTATTTGGTTTTTTTATAGAAATGGTGTTGTTTTACATGGCGGAACTTATGGGTCTATGGATTTTGATGAAATAGAAACTATAATGGTTGAAAGGTATTCTCAACTAAAAAAGTTAAAAAGCAGTTGGGGAGTTTTTCTTATAGACGGTGATAAAATTCAACTTGAAAGATGGGCAGAAGCACCCAATGGAGTAAGTCTTGCAACATTTAGATATTCGGGTAATATAATAAATGATACTACCATTCATATTACAGAAACTTATTATTCAGGAAGAAACGAAACAAAGCAAATAGATGAGGTCTGGCATTATAAACAATTTGATAATAAACCTGATAGTACGAATGCGTTTATCAAATAAAAATTAATTCTATCGGAAGCAAATTTAGATAATTAGTATGAAAACAATCAAAGTATTAAGTTTAATTATTGCTATAGTTCTATTATGTTTCATTCTCGTAATAAATATTCTTGGTTATTGCTCAAATGTTGCTAATGGAATTACTGGAACTGAAATTAAGAAAATAGAAATAGGGATGACATTAGAGCAAGTAACTTCTATATTGGGGGACCCTTTTGAAATAGAAAATTTAGAAGGACAACACGATTTGAGTTGCAAAAAACCTAATTTTTTAGAAATGAGTATAAATGAAAATACAGATATAG
>DUUA01000023.1 GCA_012841765.1 Acholeplasmataceae bacterium | reverse complement strand
TCGTAAGAAATAAGTTTAATTCTTAAAACTTGTTTTGCCATTTTTTTCACTCCTTCGTTACATAATAATTTTGTAGCTTCGACTCAATGCGAATTACTTAATAGCAAGAGGTATAGGCAACGCACCCGTGCGTATCAACAACCTCGCATATCTATGTCTCTCTATAAGCCTTGTATAGTATACCAAAAATTTAAATTAATGCAAGAAAAATAAAATTTATTTTCTGCTTTAATATTGTTCATTCGCTTATCTCTTTTTAATTTACTATGTTATGTTAATAAATACGGTCATGTACTCTTTATAATTTTGCAAAACACATAATAAAAATCTGCTCATCTCAATTGATTATTTCCTATAAAAAATATTTAAATAAATAAAAACTGCACGTTTTAAAGTGCAGTTTACAAATCTATTGTTATTTAATTATATAGTTAACTCCACGCCAAGCAGCCATAAAAGTTGCCAGCGGCAGTTCATAGTAAACAAATAATCCTTCTCCAAACCTACTGTTAATATTAGGATCATTAATAATTACATGTGTTTGTCCATTTACAACTCTGTATCCTCTAACAACAATTAAATGTCCATTAGTTGTATATAACCCCATGTTCCCCTTCATCGATGCAGAAATAGGGCCTACTTCAATTAAATGTTTTTGTAATTCAGCAAATGAGTACATTTTATTTACATAAGTTTCTTCTCCATAAGCACTCATTCCAACTGTATTATAAACCCAGTTCCCATAGATACCAGAACCATAATCTTTTAATAGCCCTGCCATATATCTATGTTCATATTCAGAATCAAACTCTGTAAAATCATGTCCTTTATATTTAAGTAACATTGTTGAAGAAGTAATACTACAAATAGAATTACCAATTGTAGGAACTTCATTTTGATTCAACTTTGGAACATCATAATCAACAAAATCAGGAAAACCTGTTTGATCTACTTCAAATGTATAACCAGGAATAGTTAATGCAACAGCTACTAATAATAATTTAGGAGATTCATCAGCTATAGTATTTCTTCTTAAAGTGACTCTATATTGATAAGCATTTGCAGTTTTTGAATTGCCTACAACAAGTTCATCAGTTGATAATTTTGCAATTGAATCAGATGAATTAATTGATCTATTTTGTAAACCTAAACCCCATTTTTGATATGAGAAATATTTACTCCAAACTCCATCAACTTTTACTTTTACTTCAATTTCTGCAGTTGCAGTTTTTGAACTAATAGCAGCCCAAGAAGCTACTAATGTTCCAAAACCTTTTGTATTAAATTCACTTGATACATATGTACCACTAGTTTTTCCCTCATCTAAAACTAATCTTTTATTTTCTAAATGAACATCTATCATATTAGCTAAATTATAATCTTTTGCGTAATCTTGATAATTATGACCCATAACTTGCTTCCCTTCTATTGCAATCGTTGTGACTGTAAATACTTTAGTTAAAGTACTATCACCATATTGCAAATTCACTGTTAAAGTTACTACTTTTTCACTATCACTTAAATATACCGTTCCGCTTGTTGTAATAACATCTTCATTACTACTTGTCCATATTCCCGTTACATCATAATCAAACATTGTTTTTAAAACTAAATTTGAAGTTGCAACTTCAGGTATATTGATAGTTTCTACAATTAAATTAAGTCGTTCCAAATCAGGAATAGGTTTTGCAATGACTGTAAACTCTTTTTCAGGATAATCTCCACTCAATAACAAAGCTGATAATAATACTTCAGTATCTTCTGAAACAAAAGAATATTTACCAGTACTGCTAATAATATTTTCACTAAAAGATAACCAAATAATTTCATATCCCATGAAACTCTCCGGAAGTTCAATATCACTATAAGTTTCAGTAATGCCTAATTCAAATAAATCAAAAGCATCTTCAACACCTAATTTTAAAACTGTTACAGTTTTTTCAATTTGTTCAACTCGGTCATCTGTTTTTCTTGTAATTGTAATTATAACGTTTTTATCAGTCGAGTCTCTATTTATTACTCCATCATATCCAATAACATCAGTATTTGAAATAAAATATTCAAGTTCTATTGTTTTCCCATTCACTTCTACTAGTGACGGAAGAGATATATCAACTTTGGTTTTACTTGGAATATTAATCTCTCCAATAGCTTCCATAAATTCCAAAGAATTTTCAATAGAATTAATTGTAACTGTATAATTAATTTTGAATTCCTCATTTAAATAAGATAAAGTCAATGTTAAAATAACTGTTTCTTTTGTTGTTGCAAAAACTACCTTACCATCACTACTAACAATTTCAGGTTTGTTACTTTCCCAAACACCAGTAACTCCATGTTGAAATGAATCGATTAAATCTAAATCATTTCCTACACTAATGCTAACTGGTAGGTCAACATCAGAGCTTGCCATTAAAAATCTTTCTTGTGTAGATAAGCCCTTTGCTAAAACAATGAAATCTTTTGTAGCTAAAACTTCATTTTCTTTTCTAAATTCAGCAGTTAATGTTACATTAGTATCTTGATCACCAGGATAATATTTGCCTGTCTTATCAATAACACTAGAATTAGACGAGACCCAAGTTAATTCAAACCCCATAAAAACAAGCGCTAATTCAACATCATTTTCAACTATTTCAATTCCTAAATCAAATGCTTCTTTTGCTGTTAAAACATCATCATTTTCCTCTGTTGAAGAAGCTGGAATCAAAACATTATATTCTTTTTTAAAGAATTGATTTTCTCTTTCCGCAATTACTGTAATAGTTACATTTTTATCAGTATCATCTCTATTAACTTTACCGCTATTACTAATAGCTTCAACATCACTTGATGAATATTTTAAATTATATTCTTGATTTTGATTATCCGTAATATTTAATATAAATCCATAATCTTCACTAATAACATTTGGTATTTCTAAATCTTTAAGAACACCTTCTTCTAAAGGCGTTTTTAATACTAAAATCACAAATTCTTTTTGGTATTCTTTTTTTCCAGATTTTGCTTCAACAGTTATAGACACTTCTTCATTTTTAGTTATCTCACCAATTTTTCCAGAAACGTTTAAAATATCTGGCTTACTTGAAAAATAAGATAATTGATAAGTCACATTATCAACATCAGTAAACTGTGTCGGAAACGAAACATCTTCATAAATGAACTCTGGAAGTTCATAATCTTTTAGAACTCCAACTTCTACTTCACTAGGAGTACAGCCCCAAAGCACAATTGCCAATAAACTAAACATAATAATAAATAACTTCTTCATTTTCATCACCTACAGTATTATAGCATATCAAGTGAAAAACTCAAAAGGAAAAGCGACCATTTTAAAAAGATTATTACTAAGATAAATGAAAATAATAAATACCTCATTTACTATTATTCATCCAAATAATCACTTAAATTTAGGATAAATAATCTTATTTTTAATTTACTTTAAAAATGATTGGGAAAAGTATATAATTAAATTAAGGTGAAAAGTATGGATACTAAAAAAATCGATAAAAACATGGACATTTCAAAATATACTTGTGAAAAAACTGAATGGATTAATGTGGAATCTAATTTTACAATTCATGGTAAAATAGATTCAGCAAAAAATTATTCTCGGCTTCCAGAAAATATTAAAACTACAGACAGTATTAAATATCTTTCAAAACACCCAAGCGGATTATATATTGATTTTAGTACTAATTCATCTTCAATTAATTTACATGTAAAAACGGCCACTTCATCCTATATGCCTCATATGAGCGCTATAGGACAAATTGGACTTGATTTGTATTATAAACATAATAATAATTATTTATTTATTGCCACAACTAAGATTGATCAAAAAGAATACTTAATAACTTTAATCAAAGATTTGCCAAAAGAAAAAAAAGAATTTAGGCTGTACTTACCTCTTTATACAATTTTAAAACATTTAGAAATTGGCGTTGATCCACTTTCTATAATTATAAATTCATCATTAGCACCTAATAATAAAATTATTACTTATGGCACTTCGATAACTCAAGGGGGTTGTGCAACACGCCCGGGAATGAGCTTTCCAGCTATATTAGGAAGATTGATAAATTTTGAAATTATTAATTTGGGATTTTCTGGCAACTGTCATTTAAATTATGAAATTGCTGAAACTATTAGTAAAATAAAAAATTTAAAATATTTAATAATTGAACCCGAAGCTAACATAAATGATCTAAATATTATAAAAGAGAAATTACCAATTTTTATTAATATATTAAAGAACATTAATAAAGATGTTAAAATTATTATTATTACTCATTTTCCTATTGTTCATTCATTAATTAATCCTAATTTAGATACATTACGAAAAAAATCATCTAAAATCATAAATGATATTGCTGTTCAAAATAATGTAAAAGTTATTTCAGGTAAAGAATTACTAAAAGAATATTGCTTTGATGAATTTGTGGATGGTATTCATCTTACTGATTTAGGATTTTATAAAGTCGCTACATACTTAAAAGACTATATTTTAGAATTAGAAAAGAAATAGCTATATATCCTTATTTTTCTTAGTAATTAAAAAACGCAGATAAACTGCGTTTTTTTTATTTCCTAATTCCTCTTTTTTGTTTCAAAATAGTACCACCAGAAATGCTATCTACATTATTTTCAGCAATTAAAGCTGTTGGTTCGATAAATAAAATATCCTGTTTTATTTCATCAGCATTTTTCCTACTGATATAAATTAAAATTAAAACTTTATCCCCACTGTAACCTTTTGCATCAACTGTAGTTACTCCTACTTTTTTTTCTCTAATTATTGAAGTTATTTTTTTTGCAATATCAACATCAACAATTACTTGTAACATTGTTTGTCCAAAAGCTAACTTTTTTTCGATAATAGATCCTACAAATACTCCTACCGAATAGCCAAGTGCATAAATTATTCCTTTTAAAGGCGCGGCCCCAATATTTACAATTACTGCAGAAGCTACAAATACCCAAATTAACACTTCTACAAATGATAACATAGCACCTTCTTTTTTATAACCACGATTAACAATAATAATTCTCACTGTAGCAATAGAGATTTCTATTGCCTTAAAAACAAAAATCATAAGTAACTCCCACCAAGGCGTTACTGTGAAAAAATCTACCAACCAATCCATATTAATTACTCCTCTGTTTCATTTATTATTATACAATAACAAAATTATAAAGCAATTAAAATGGAAAAAGGTTTTTTAATTATATAAAAATAAAAAAACCAGTTGAAACAACTGGTATTATAATCAATGGCGCACCCAGCAGGAGTCGAACCTGCAACAATCACCTTAGGAGGGTGAGACTCTATCCATTGAGCTATGGATGCATTGATGAGAAATGCAACTCATCATTTATTATTTTATTACTCGTCTTCTCATATTAGAAGTCATTGTTCCACCGGAGATATCAACAATATCATTTTCTGCAATTAGTGCAGAAGGGGCTTGCTCCATAATATTCTTTTTAAGACTTTCTGAATTTTTTCTATTAACATAAATCATGGCAATAGTTTTTTCTCCAGCAACGCCTTTTGCTGCAATCGTAGTAACTCCAATTTTTTTCTTTCTTATCTCTGCAACTATTTCATCAGCTAGTTCGCTTGGAAGAATTACTTGAATCATAATCTTTCCAAAAGCAAGTTTCTTTTCAATTATTGAACCTACATAAATACCAACCGCAAAAGCAACAGAATAAACAATGCCTTTTAATGGTTCAGCAGAAATGTTTACAATAACCTGAGAAGCAACAAAAATCCATAAAAGAACTTCAACAAAAGCTAAAATAGAGCCTATTAATTTATAACCCCTATTAACAATTATAATTCTTACAGTCATAATAGCAACTTCCAACATCTTACATCCAAATATAATTAGTAATTCCCACCAAGGAGTTGCTGTAAAAAAATCAATAAACCATTCCATTTTTTTCTCCTAACATAACATTGTATATTTTACCATAAAATACTTAAAAATAAAAGAAAAAGAAGGCTCCTGCCTTCTATTCTTTTATTGCGTTTCTAAACTCTGCTAATAGGTCTTTATTACATGTTTTATTAATATTACAAGTTCCACAATTAGCACCGCAAACTTTCCTATTTTTGATTACGCTTCTAATAATAAAGAAAAAGGCAATTAACAATAATATCGATATGATAATTGTTGCTAAATTATTAACTATAAATTCCCACATTTTATATCTTTTCTCCTTTTAATTATTAAATCAGGTCTGATTATCATAAATACGAATAATATTATAACCAAAATAGCTAGTGCCGACAAGAAACTAAACCCAGTAATAAAGATCATCACTATTTGGTAAATTATGAAAGAAATCAAATAGGCAAATACAGTTTGATATGTAATTGCAAAAAACATCCACTTAAAACTTCCCGCTTCTTTCTTAATTGCTCCAATTGCTGCAAAGCAAGGAGCACACAATAAGTTAAAAATTAAAAAAGAGTATGCAGATAAAGCTGTAAAATCAACACTTAATACTTCCCAAATTTCCATTCCATTTGCTGCCACTTCACTAAATCCATATAAAACTCCAAATGTTCCAACAACATTTTCTTTAGCAATCAAGCCAGTAAATGTAGCAACAGTTGCTTTCCAGTCACCCCAACCTAAAGGTTTAAATAAAACAGCAAAAGTTCTACCGACATCAGCAAGCATGGATTCATTTTCTGATACCATCTTAAAATTCCAACTAAAACTTGATAAAAACCAAACGAAAACAGCTGCAAGTAAAATAATAGTACCTGCTTTTATTACAAAAGATTTTAGTTTATCATAAACTAAAATAGTTAAGTTTTTAACTCTTGGCCAGTGGTAATTAGGTAGTTCCATAACAAATGGAGAAACCTCGCCTCTAAACACTTTTATTTTTTTTAAAATTACTCCTGATATTATGACAGCTATTATCCCAATAAAATATGCTGATGGAGCTATTAAAAACTGATAACTAGAGCCTCTAAACATGGCACCTGAAATCAAAGCAATTATTGGTAACTTAGCACTACATGGCATAAAAGATGTAGTTGTCATAGTTATTCTTCTTTCACTTCTATTACCAATAGTTCTAGTTGCCATTATTCCTGGAACAGCACAGCCTGTTGATATCAACATTGGAATAAACGATTTTCCAGATAATCCAAATTTTCTGAATATCTTATCTAAGATAAAAGCTATCCTACTCATATATCCAGTATCTTCTAAAAACCCTAACAACAAAAATAAAACTAACATTTGTGGCAAAAAGCCTAGCACGGCTCCAACACCACCTATTATTCCATCTACTATTAAACCAATTAACCACCCAGCAGCATTGATATTTGTTAAAAAAGTTTCTACAAAATAAGGGATTCCATTTGGACCAAATACCGTATCATTAATAAAATCAGTCAAAAATCCGCCAACACTTGAAATAGCTAAATAATATACTGTGAAAATAACAACTGCAAATATTGGTAAAGCTAACCATCTATTAGTTACAACAGAGTCAATTTTTTGACTAATTGTTTTTTTATCTATATTTGCTCTAACGCAAATTTCGGGTAAAGAACTAGTAACAAAGTTATATCTTTCATCAATAATTATTGATTCAACATCATTATCTTCTTTTTTAATTAAATTAGTTCTTATTTCTTCTATCTTTGAAAGAGTATTAGCATTCAAATTTATCTCTTCAATAATTTTTTCGTCATTTTCAAAAAGCTTTATACTTGTCCATCTATTAACATTAGCAATATTCATAATGCTAGCTATATCATTTTCAATTCCTAAACTAAATTTAGCATTGCTAGGAACTTTCTTTTCTTCAGCAGCTTTTCTTACTGCTTCAATTAAATCTTTTGTTCCTCTATTTTTAAGAGCTGATATTTCCACAACTTCACAATTAAAAAGTTTTCTTAAATTTTCGGCATTAATTTTATCACCAGTTTTTAAAATGATATCCATCATATTTAAAGCAATAACAACTGGAATTCCTAATTCCATTAACTGAGTAGTAAGATATAAATTTCTTTCCATATTAGTTGTATCAACTATATTTATTATTACATCAGGTTTTTCATTTATTAAAAAATTTCTTGCTATAACTTCTTCTAAAGTATAAGGACTTAAAGAGTATATACCTGGCAAATCAACTACCGTAATATCTTTATTTCTCTTTATTTTTCCTTCCTTTTTTTCAACTGTTACCCCAGGCCAATTTCCAACATATTGAGTAGCTCCTGTAAGCGTATTAAATAAAGTTGTTTTACCTGAATTGGGATTACCCGCTAATGCTATTTTTATACTCATATTCATCCTCCACAATTATTAAAAAATATTTATTTTTTAAATAAATTCAATAATATCTCCATCACTTTTTCGTAGCGATAACTGATATCCTCTCACACTAATTTCAATAGGATCACCTAAAGGAGCAACTTTAACTACACGAATCTCACAACCTTTTGTAATTCCCATATCCATGATTCTTCTTTTGATTGCTCCTGTACCATGTACTCTCATAACAACAGCAGCATCACCTATTTTTATATCTCTTAAAGTTTTCATAAGTCCTCCTGGTTAGCAGTGGCTAACTGAGATTATTATACATTATTTATGCTCATTGTCAATTAATATTATAAATGAAATTGTTTTCTAAAAAATCACAGTAACATCAAATATTAGTCCTTGTTGTATTATATTTTATTTTTTGATATAATCAAACTGAAGGGGTATTAATAATGAAAATTTATGAATCTGCAGAGAATTATCTTGAAAGAATTTTAATGCTTAAAGAAAAAACCGAGAAAGTTAGATCTATTGATATTGCTGAAGATATGGACTTCACAAAAGCATCTGTTTCTAGGGCTATGAAAAACTTAAAAGAAAATAATTTAATAACAATTGATAAAGATGGTTTTATTGATTTAACTTCAGAAGGATTAAAAATAGCTAAAAGCATATTAGAACGTCATCGTCTTTTAACAAAATTTTTAATTGATTTAGGGGTTCCAGATGACATTGCTGCAAAGGACGCTTGCAAAATTGAACATGATTTAAGCGATGAATCATTTAAAGCTATTAAAAATCATTTTAAAATAATAAAAGCAAAGTAATTAAACTTTGCTTTTTTATTTTTTATTCTAATTCGAAAGCTCCAGTATAAAGTTGGTAATATATACCTTTCCTTTCAACAAGCTTTTCATGTGTTCCTCTTTCAACAATTCTCCCTTGATCAAGAACCATGATTACATCTGAATTCATAATTGTAGAAAGCCTGTGGGCAATAACAAATACTGTTCTTCCCTTCATAAGTTCATCAGTTCCTTTTTGAACAAGCTTTTCAGTTCTAGTATCAATAGAAGAAGTTGCTTCATCAAGAATCATGACTGGTGCATTGCTTATTGCAGCTCTTGCAATAGACAATAATTGTCTTTGTCCTTGTGACAAATTACCCCCATCACTTGATAAAATAGTTTCGTACCCAAGAGGTAACCTTTTAATAAAATCATCTGCGTTAGCAAGTTTTGCAGCCGCAAACACTTCCTCATCAGTAGCATCTAATTTACCATATCTAATGTTTTCCATTACAGTGCCGGTAAATAAACTTGTATCTTGCAAAACAATTCCCAATGATCTTCTTAATGATGATTTGCTGATATCTTTAATATTAATACCATCATAAATAATTTCACCATCAACAATATCATAAAATCTATTAATTAAATTAGTAATTGTTGTTTTACCAGCGCCGGTAGCGCCAACAAAAGCTAACTTTTGCCCTGGTTCAGCATATATACTTACATCATGTAAAATCATTTCACTTGTAGGGTATGCAAAATCAACATCATAAAATCTGATATCCCCTTTAAGTAATGTATATGTAATATCTCCATTCTCACTTGGATATTTCCAAGCCCAAGTTTCAGTTATACTCTCAGTTTCTGTAATAATACCATCATCATCAACTAAAGCATTAACTAACGTTACAAGTCCATCATCAATTTCTTCTTCTTGTTCTAATAACTCAAATATTCTTTCAGCTCCAGCAAGAGCCATTACTACACTATTTAATTGTTGTGCCATTTGGCTAATGGGATTCGTGAAACTTCTTGATAATTGCAAAAATGAAACTAATTGGCCAACACTCATATATAGTATATGATCAGCATTATCTTTAAATGTTAAGGCAAGTATTGCACCTATTATTGCGATTGTTGAAAACTGTAATAAACCTATATTATGCATTACCGGCATCATGGTGTTAGCATGCTTATTTGCATTAGCGGCATTTTCTCTTAAATCTTCGCTTAACACTCCAAATTCTTCTTTTGCAGCAGTTTCATGATTAAACACCTTGATAACTTTTTGTCCATGAATCATTTCTTCAATATAACCATTTAATTTACCTAATGATTTTTGCTGTTTTACAAAAAACCCTCCACTTTTCTTAGCAATAGTTTTAGATGCAAATAACATTAAAACAACAAAAAATATTACAATAAAAGTTAATAAAATATTATTTACAACCATAGAAACAAATACCATTAATAAAGTTACTGAAAATCTAAATATCTGTGGCATGCTTTGAGCAATCATTTGCCTTAAAGTTTCCGTATCATTAGTATATCTACTCATAATATCACCATGAGAAGTAGTATCAAAATAATTTATCGGTAATGATTGCATTTTAATAAACATTGAGTCTCTCATCTTTTTTAAAGTTCCTTGAGAAACTTTAACCATTATAATATTAAATATATAAGTAGAGACAATTCCCACTAAATATATTCCTGCCATTATTAAAATAACTTTAATTAGACCTGAATAAACTGGATTTGTCACTCCAATCAACGGTTCTATATAATCATCTACTAAAACTTGTAAAAACAGAGCATTAATTGTTGTTGTTGCAGCAACAAAAATAACCAATAAAAATACAATTAACAATGACCATTTGTGATCTCTAAATATATATCCCATTAATTTCTTTAAAGTTTTAAACGGGTTTTTTGCACCTTTCTTCTTATCAATTATTCTATGTTTTCCTCTATTCATTAAACCCACCACCTTTCAACTGTGAATGATATACATCTTGATATATTTCATTATTTTTTAATAAATTTTCAGGTGTATCAAATGCATTTATTCCTCCTTCATCCATAACAATTACTTTATCTGCATTTTGAATAGATGAAATTCTTTGGGCTATTATAATTTTAGTTGTATGAGGTATTTCTTCATACATAGCCGTTCTAATTGCAGAATCTGTTTTAGTATCTACGGCACTAGTTGAATCATCCAAGATTAAAATTTGTGGTTTTTTTAATAGAGCTCTGGCAATACAAATCCTTTGCTTTTGACCTCCAGAAACATTGGAACCACCTTGTTCTAAATAAGTTTCATACTTAAGCGGGAAACTTTGAATAAAATTATCTGCTTGAGCTAATTTTGCGGCATGAATTATTTCTTCATCTGTTGCATTAGGATTTCCCCAAAGAAGGTTTTCTTTAATTGTTCCACTAAATAAAACATTCTTTTGCAATACCATACCGACACTTTCTCTAAGGGTTTCAACATCATAATCTTTAACATCAACACCACCAACTTTGACACTACCAGCAGTAGCATCATATAATCTAGGAATCAATTGAACTAAGGTAGATTTTGAACTTCCAGTTCCCCCAATAATTCCTACCGTTTCACCAGATAATATTTTAAGATTAGCATTATTCAAACAACAGGCGTCGGGCTTGCTTGTATAACTAAAATCTACATTTACAAATTCAACATCTCCATTTAACACTTCATAAATTGGATCTTCTGGGTTTTTTAAATCCTGTTCTTCAACAAGTAATTCAACAATTCGTTTTTGTGAAGCTCTTGAGATTATTGTAATAACAAAAATCATTGACAGCATATTTAAACTCATTAATATTTGCATTGAGTAATTTAATAAAGCAGTTAAATCTCCAATTTCCATTCCCCCAGGGCCAGCACCAACTTCAATAATTAGTTTAGCTCCAAACCATGAAATTAAAAGAGTTATAGCATAAACAAAACCTAATAACATTGGAGTATTTAATGCAAGAATTTTTTCAATTTTTGAAAATCCATCTTTAATTTCAGTAGTTGAACCAGTAAATTTTTCTATTTCATGTTCTTCTCTAACATATGATTTTACAGTCCTAATTCCTCTAACATTTTCTTGAACAACATTATTCATATTATCTAATTTTTTAAACACTTTAATAAATAATGGTCTAACAAATTTAGTAATTAATAATAATCCAATAGCAAGCAAAGGTATAGCCGCTAAAAATATTAAAGATATTTTCACATTAATAATGAAAGCCATAATTAATGCCCCAAGTAACATCAAAGGTGCTCTAATGGCAATTCGAATTGACATTTGATAAGCCATCTCTACTCTCGTAACATCTGATGTCATTCTATTTACAATAGAAGATGTTGAAAAATGGTCAATATTGCTAAATGAATAATCTTGTGTTGCATTAAACATATCATTTCTCAAATTCTTACCAAAACCTGATGCTGCAAAAGCAGCATATCTTCCATTTAAATATCCAAAGACAAAAGTTAACAATGAAAGACCAACTAACAAGGCCCCTAACTTGTAAATTTCTGTTAATTCTGCTTGTTTTTGGACTAAATTGATTATTTGTCCTATAACTAGAGGAATAATAACATCCATAATAACTTCTAACACAACAAATAAAGAAGTTAAAAAAGCAGGTTTTCTATATTCTCTGATACTATTTTTAAGTAATTTTTCTATCATATATTTTTTCCCTTATCTTTTATGTTTTGTTTGATTTTTTCAATAACTTTATAAAAACACTCTATTTCGTTTTCATTTAATCCTTGCACCATATCTGCTTCTAATTGCGTAATTTCTTTTTTAGCCTCTTCTTTTATTACTAAAGCTAAATCAGTCAAACTTACTTTTTTAGTTCTTTTATCATATTCAACATCTTCTCTATAAATTAAACCATTCTTTTCCATCGTATCTAAAATTTGTGACGTTGTAGACTTTTGCATATGATACATTTTAGCTATGTCTTTTTGAAGAACATCTTTTTCTCTATTTTTAAAGATATAGCCAATAATAAAATATTGCATTCCTGTAATATTTTTGTTTTTTTGAAATGCGGGAGTATTATCTAATGTCTTTGTAATTAAATTAGCTAAATACCTTACTTCAAATCCAATTCTTCTCATGTTTTCTCCTCTCCTTTAGTTCGCATACGAACATTATATCAGATGTGATAAAACAATGCAATAGAAAAAGCGTTAGATAACGCTTTTTTTAAAATTTATTTATCTTATGACTTTATTTAAAATAATACTGCAACCATAAACTATCAAAATAATTGCTAAAATTACCCCCACCATATCTACAAATACCCAATTTCCAATTATCATTAAGACACCACCAATGATTAGCAAAATATTTATAATCAAATCAAAACTCAATCCTTGTCTTTTGTGGTTAACTAACCCTACTGTTCCTACAACTAAGAATAATACACCAATAAATATGCTTAAAATTTTTGCAATTGATCCTGGTTTTAATACCATAACAAATCCAACTGCAATTAAAATCACTCCAAAAATAAGATTATTCGTTTTTCTATTTTGGTTAAAATCTAAAACCATTAAGACCCCAAAAACTATTGAAAAAATACCTAAAATAATAGAAATTGTCGACATAACAATACTAGGATATGCGAGAATAAAAATTCCGAAAATTATCATACTTAAACCAATAACTATATCTACGCCTTTATTATTTAAAATTCGTTTTCTTATTTAATTTACCTCTGCTTCTTTCTCTTAAAAACACTTGAAACTATACCCAGTAAAACTAATCCACCAACTCCACCAACAATATATAAATAATTAATCTTAACCCAATTTATAACTTTATTAATAACACCCATACCAGTTGCTGTAATAGTAACTGTTTCCGTAATTGTTGAATCGGAAAAAACACTTCCAAAAGTAATTTCCATTTCATACTCGTCTGTAAAAGAATTAACTTCAGGTTTTTCAATGTTTTTTACTATTATTCCTTCTTCAACTTCTATTTCTATATCTTCAAGATTAAATAAAGGGATCGTGAAATGATTATTATCAACCTCATTCATACCTTTAATTGTAAAGATAACTTTTTTAATAATGGGGCTAATCTCTACATCATCAGTAATTATGCTTTCAGAAGAATAATATTTGCTGCCATCGCTCCACCCAATAAATAAATAATTTAGTGGAACAACTATCTCTAAATTTATAATGTCATCAATAGATTCATAATCCATTATAATGATTTCGCCATTAACTCCTTTAACTTCAATATTAGCCTTTTGGAACACTGGTCTTATTTCCATATTCTCTGTAACATTATTAAATTCTTGATCCCATTTGATAAATTTATAACCATCTTTTTGAGGTATATCAATCGGTTCAAAAGAATTATTACCTTCTTTTACTTCATTTGAAAAATATATTTCTTCATTTGCATTATAAAAATTAATGATATAAAAATTACCAACAGTATCAGAATCAAATCTTACTGTTGCTAAGGGTGAAGGCATAATCTGATCATCATCAAGAATATGTTCACTATCAATAATTGATAAAAAATAAACATGTTCTATATGGGAAGGATCAAGAGGTGAAGTAATTGGATCGTCCCAAGTAACATCTGTAAAATACCACTCTCCAAGTATTTCTACATAATTCCAAGCATGCCTTTCTCTAGCCATTCCTGTTGCTAATATTGTTGGAATATCGGCGTAATTACAAAGTATCATGAATGCTTTAGCATAAGCTTCACATACTGGGAAATATTCTCCAACTAGGGCACCAATAGCAGAATGCGACAAATCCTCTGAAATTTCCGAATAAACATTATTTAACACTAACCAATCATGAAAGAATTTTGCTTTTTCATAATTATAAGTATAAGCATTTGATTCTTCAATTAACATTTCCACTTGTATAATATATCTATCTATATCATCCATCAGCATTTCCTCTGCTCCAACATAAGAAACCGAAACTGTTGGTGTCAAAGAAATTTCCGTAATTGTTTTTTCACCTAAAAGATTTTCAGAGTATTTATACGCACTTTGATAACCTCCTGTTAACCAAAAAAACTCTGGATGATCATTAACAAAATCTTGATAAGCAATCCCAATTTGTGTTAAATATTCATCTAAAGGCCCATTGGTAATAACCAAAGATTCTTCATAATGATTATTTTTAACAAAATCAAACAATATACTATATATCTCTTTTCCATAAGAGTTTAATTTTGTATCGTTTTGATAATAAAACTTTGTTGCACCTTTTTCATTAATATACATTCTTGTAATCTTATCACTATAAGTAGAGTTTAAAAGTTCACTTCTGATTTCACTTTCAGTTAAAGCTGAGATCTTAACTGTAAATCCAAAAGTAAATATTAACAAAACAAATATTACTAAAACCAGAAATTTATTTTTTTTCATAACACCCTCCGTTTAAAGTCTGTATTTATTATAATCTATTTTATGCAGACATGCAATTTAAAATATTTATGTTCAAAATTAATATATCTATGTTAAAATATTTTTGAGGTGTTTATATGAGAATCTTTATCGGAATTCCTTTTAATGATACAACAATCAATTATTTAATAGAAGCACAAAACGCTTTACTAGTAAATACAATCAAATATAACAAGACTTCATCTAATAATTTTCATTTAACTTTAGCCTTTATTGGTGATGTTGATATCACTACTCTTGAAATAATTAAAAATTTATTTACTGAAAATATTTTGGATAACCACAAAAAAGCAATATACTTTGGCCAACCTAAATTATTTAAAAAAG
>DUUA01000204.1 GCA_012841765.1 Acholeplasmataceae bacterium | reverse complement strand
TTAAATAAAAAAGACTTTAATAATAATCTAAGGACGAAATATTCGCGGTACCACCTTAGTTCACTAAAAAAGTGCACTCTATCTATTAACGCTAGAACACGATGAAGCATTTCCTCCTCATATCAAAAGAAATCCATTCATCAAAACTGAAATTCTATTGCTTGCACCATTCAATAGTCGCTTTAAATAAGTTAATGATTACTATTTTTCTTTTATTGATTTTATAATTAATTATATACTAAAAAAACACATTTAACAAGAAAATATTAAAAATATGAATGTAAGCGCTTTACGCAGCAATAAATAGGTTGTAAAAGCGATAATTATCATAAAAAAAACGCTTACAAAAAAATATTTTATTGACACTTACTATAACTGTGTGTATAATATACTCAATCACTTAAACATTATAAGAAGTGAAAAAATTTTGGGAGGAAATTATATGAAAAAATTATTTATGTTCGGAGTTCTTTTCCTTGTAGCTTTAACTTTAGCTGCATGTACAAAGGACCCTACTATTACTTTCCCTAAAGAGGAAATTGATATGGAACTTGGACAAGAAATAACTTTAGCTCCTGTTGTAAGTGACAAAGAGTTAGAAGTTGTTTATTCGGTTGGAGTTGGGGAAGTTGTTAGTCTTGATGGAGCAAAAGTTACTGCTCTTAGAAAAGGTGAAGCAACGATCACTGCTACATTTAAAGATACAAAAATTAGCGCAACTGTGAAAATTTTTGTAGGAAGAGAGTATGATGTTAATAAACCATATGAATATAAAACTGAATTAAAACCAGGATTTACATCTTTAGCTAATCAAAATGAAAACCCTGCAGTTGATGCATCTGGTTATTATACAGTTGGTGATGCAACATTTGAAGTTGCTAAAACTTTTAAAACTACATATACTACTGAACCAGTTGATGCATTATTCAATTATTTAATTAATAGTTGGACATACAATTCATATCATTATACTAATATGGTTGATGGCTTAGTTGAAAATGACAAGTATAGTAACCTAGTTGGTGCACTTGCACTTGGTTATAAAACTGTTGAAAATGCAGATGGCACTCAAACTTGGACATTCCAATTAAAGGAAAAAGTTCAATGGGTTGATAATGAAACTGGATTAGTTTATGGCGAAGTTGTTGCTGATGACTTTGTTGCTGGATTAGAATATGTATTAAATCCTATTAATGGTTCTGCAACTGCAGGTATCGTTATGGGTACTATTAACAATTCTAAAGAATTTTATGAAGGTGAAGAAGGCGTTACATTTGAAGATGTTGGGGTAAAAGCTATATCTAAATATGAAGTTGAATATACATTATTCCAAGCTACACCTTATTTCTTATCTAGTTTAACTTATTCTCCATTCTTACCAGTTAACAGAGCTTTCCTTGCAGAAAGAGGAACTGACTTTGGAGCAACTGTTAATGATATTTTAGTTAATGGTGGATTTAGAATTACTGAACATATTAAAGAAAATAGAATAGTTTATACTAAAAATGCATTATATTGGGATGCTAAACATGTTTATGTAAATAAAGTAGAAAGAAAGTTTGTTCCTGGAACAGCTGTAGATTCTACAACACGTGAATGGTTTGAAGCTGGTTTAATTGACTCATTTTCAGTTAACACAAATGATGAAGTTGGTTATAAAAAATATGTAACTGGCGATGATAAAACAGGATCTTTAGCTGTGCCTGCAAATGCACAAGCTAATGGAGTTTTATCTGTTGGCGATGCTACATATATTGGTTATTATAACTTTGCAAGAACTACTTATGAATATACAAATTCTTCTCATACAAAAACTGAAGGTGAAAAAGCAGCTACTTTAAAAGCGATTCTAAATCTTAATTTCCGTAAAGGTATGCTATATGGACTTGACGTTATGAAATCTTTAGTAAGATATAACCCTGATGAGCCAGAACAATGGTTAATGAGAGGATATACTAATAGAGAATTATGTGCATTTGATGGACTTGATTATGCAGACTATGTTGATGCAGTATTTAATGAAAAACAAGGCACTACAGGTGTTAGTTTAACTGGTATTACTTATGGGGAAGACCCAGTTTATGATGCAGATAAAGCAAAAGCTTTCTTTGCAGATGCTAAAACTGAATTAATGGCTGCAGGTTTAACTGAAGCTGATTTCCCAATTAAGATTGATGCTATTGGTGATATGCAAGCAGTTAGAAGAGCATATGAAGAAGCAATGTATGAAACAGTTATGACAGCTTCTGATGGAGTAATTGAAGTAAGATTAAACGTTCCTGGAAGTGATGATCAAAATGCTCAATGGGGATCAGTAGTTAATAACTACGATTTCTCAATGTGGTCAGGATGGGGTCCAGACTATGCAGACCCTAATACATTCTTACATACTATGGCTCTTGATGGAGATATGATTGAAATGTTAGGATTTGATGGTTCTAACAAAGAACTTGAAATCCAAGTATTAGGCGAATATGATGCATTATATTCAGCAGCTAACGCTATCGTTGCTGGTGATAAGATTGGTGATCGTTATAGAGCATTTGCAGAAGCAGAATATGCATTAATTTATGAATATGCAATTATTGTTCCTTGGTTATCACAATCTGGATATTCTGCAGTTGTTGCTAGAACTGTTCCAAATCAATCTGGTAAAGCTGCTTATGGTTTAAGCACAGATAAGTTCAAAGATGTTGTTGTTTCTAAAACAATTATCACTCGTGAACAAAGAAATGCAGTTGTTGCTGAATTTGAAGCAAATAGATAATAGTTGAAATTTTAAAGCAATAAGGGGGAGCAATATCCTTTGCTTCCCTTTATTTTATTGATATAAAATATTTTGTTAACAGTATTAATACAGGCAATATAGCCTGTATTGTTTGTATTAATATTATTAACAATGAATTATATTTATATATTATAGCATAATGAAGGAGAGAGAAAAATGAATGAACAAGTAGCTGTAGGGAAAAAATCATTTCCTGATAGACTTCTTTCTATAATGAAAAAAATAGGGAAGGCTTTAAAAAATCCGACATTTTTATATGTAATTAGAAGGATTTTATCTTCAATGTTTACGTTACTTTTGGTTATTGCTTTGGTTACCGCTCTTATTAGATTAATACCTGATATTAATTTATATGATATCGGCACTTATAATAAATTAAAGGCAGTTAGTCTACAGGCAGCAGAGAGCTATCGTATATCAGTATTATTTAAGTATGGTAGAGTTACCTTAGATGGGAAGTCTGTATCTGTTTTTTATACAATTTTCCAATATATTTATTGGATTCTTCCAATTCCAAAAGTAATTCCTATTAGATGGAGTACAAATTATTCAGAAGTGTTAGTTAATTTTGAAGGATGGGTTTTCTTAGGCAGATCGCTTTATTCAAGTCCTAAAGATGTTGTTGAACTATTAAAATCTAGAATGGGAATTTCCTTTTCAATATCACTTATCACAGTGTTTTTCACATATTTGCTGGCCTATCCTTTAGGTGTTGGAATGGCAAAAAAGCCAGGAGGACTTGTTGATAAACTAGGAAATATTTTCTTGGTATTAAACTACGCAATACCTGCTTTGGTATTCTATTTAATTATGAATATGATATTAGGAAGACCTGATGGAATTTTTGGAGCTTTTGGATTTAGTTATTTTTACGACGCGGAAAGACTCATAACCTTAGTACCACCAATATTTTGTATGGTCTTTTTGTCTATACCAGGTACTAGTATTTGGGTAAGAAGGTTTATGATTGACGAATTAAGTTCAGAATATGTTAAGTTTGCAAGATCTAAAGGATTATCTGAAAATAGAATAATGTATACGCATGTTTTAAGAAACGCTGCAGTACCATTAATTCGTAATATTCCAGCAACTTTATTACTTGCTATAATTGGTTCATATTATGTTGAAACTATTTGGGGCATTCCTGGAACAGGTAATTTATTAATTAGTGCTTTAAAGAGTTCTAAGCCAGATGTACCTGTAATTCAAGGATTAACAGTAATTTATGCAGCATTATCAATGAGTGCATTCTTATTAGGGGATATTGTAACAATATTCTTTGATCCTAGAATTAAGTTGACTTCTAAGTAGGGGGTGTGGATATGAAAAAATATGATAAATATGATTCTACAGATGTACTTGTAGAAAACAGTCAAGTAGTATTAGATATTAATGAAGATGAATTATTTGTTCCTGTTACATTAGATGAAACAGAATCAGAACATATAGCTAAAGAATCTTATTCATATTGGAAATCTGTACTTAGAGTTTTTATAAGAAAACCGTCAGCAATTATTGCGATTGTTTCTTTATTAATAATAATTGGGTTTTCACTTATTGTTCCAATGGTAACTCCCGCAGAATATTTAAGAGAAGATGGAACTTTTGCTACTTTTATTCCAGTGAGAGATTTAGCGCCTGGAGAAATTGGCGTTGATGGTCAATCTCATGTTTGGGGTACTGATAGCATTGGCCGTGATTTGTTTTACATAACATGGGCTGGTGCTAGAAAATCTCTTGCTTTAGCAATGATTTCAACAACAATTATAGTTATTGTTGGTACAATATTTGGATTGATGTGGGGTTTCTTTAGAAAATTAGATCCGTTTTTTGTTGAACTATATAATTTGATTTCTAATATTCCAAGTTTGCTTATTTATATGTTGCTTGCAACAATATTCATGCAGAGATTTCCAACAATGGCTGCTGAAGTTAGACTAATTATAGCTCTAACATTAACATCTTGGATTGGCCTTGCTAGATTTTTAAGAAATCAAATAATTATTATTAATAATAGAGAATATAATATTGCATCTAGAGCTCTTGGAACTCCAGGATATAGAATTATGTTTAAGAATTTATTACCATATATTTTAGCGGTAATTATTACTAATGCTACATTGACCATTCCGGGTATGATTTCAAGCGAGGTTACCATGAGTTTCTTTGGGGTTGGATTGGATTCAGCAACGGCTTCTATTGGAGCATTATTGGAATTAGGAAGAACAAATTTCGTGTTACGTCCTTGGCAGTTGTTAGCACCTGCTGGAGTATTAGCATTTATTATATTTGCTTTCTTCTTGATGGGTACTTCTTTATCGGATGCACTAGATCCGAAGAAGCATCGATAGGGAGGTAAAGAAATGGCTAGAATTAAAGAAAACAATATAATTAAAAAAGATGTATCTTCATCATTAAAAAATGGTGATGTTATTATCTCAATTAAAGATTTGGAAGTTCAATTTTCTGTTCGTCGACATTTACTTACAGCGATAAGAAAAGTTTCATTAGATATTTATAAAGGAGAAACTTTAGCTATTGTTGGTGAATCAGGGAGTGGTAAATCTGTATTTACAAAATGTCTTGTTGGTATGCTTGACCAAAATGGTTCAGTTACTAATGGGTCTATTGATTATAATGGTGTAGATTTAGCTAAGTTTAAAACTAATGTTGAATGGAGACAAATTCGCGGGAAAAGAATTTCAATGATCTTTCAAGATCCGATGACTTCACTTAATCCTTTAAGAAGAATTGGTTCACAAATAACAGAAGTTATTCGTCTTCATCGAGGAATGAATAAGTCTGAAGCTAAAAAAGAAGCCATTAAATTATTAGAACGCGTTGGGATTGATGATGCTGACCAAAGATTTAGAGATTATCCTTTCCAATATTCTGGAGGAATGAGACAACGTGTTGTTATTGCGATTGCTCTTGCTTGTGCACCTGATATTCTAATTTGTGATGAGCCAACTACAGCTCTTGATGTAACTATTCAAGCACAAATCTTGGCTTTAATTAATGAATTAAAAGAAGAATATGGATTTACAGTAATATTTATTACTCATGACTTAGGTGTTGTTGCGGAAATCGCAGAAAGAGTAGCTGTTATGTATGCTGGTCAAATAGTTGAAATTGGCTCAGCAAATGATATCTACTATGATCCAAGACATCCATATACTTGGGCACTGTTATCTTCTCTTCCTCAATTAGGACAAAAAGGTGAAAACCTATATTCTATTGCTGGAACACCTCCAAGTTTATTTGATGAGATACATGGAGATGCTTTTGCACCAAGAAATGTTCATGCTATGAAAATTGATTTTGTTAAAGAACCACCAATGTTTAAAATAAGCGATACTCATTATGCTAAAACTTGGTTGTTGGATCCTAGAGCTCCAAAAACTGAAAGACCAGAAATTGTTGGTGAAATTAGTGAACGTGTTGCAAAAATTTATTCAGGAGGTTCAAAATAATGTCATTTTTAAAAGAAAAAACTAAAAGAAGAAAAGAACAAAGAGTGAAACCTGTTAAAGTTTATGAACCTAAAGATAGCTTATTTTTTAGACTAAGTGAAAAAACAGCATTAAAGGTTATGTATATTGGGTTAATTAGCTTATTATGCCTTGTTGTTATATCAATATTAACTACAGCAACAAGTCTTTGGGGTGGAAATTTAAGTACAATAAGGATTTTTCTGAATATATATATGGCTTTAATAGCAGTTATTGCAATAGTGTTATTAACAATATATTTATTGATGTATTATCAAGAATATTTAATTAAGAATAAAAAGCATGCACCTATAATATTTGTTAGTATTTTTTATAGAACTAAAAATATAACAGGTTATCCCGATACTATTCCTACAATTGATCCTATTAATGGAAAAGAAATATTATTACAAGTTGTTGATGCTTCAATTCACTTTAAAGTAAGTAAGAAGATTATTAAAGCTTGTAACTATTTAAATTTTAAAGTTTATAAGGGTGAAACATTTGGATTAGTAGGAGAGTCTGGTTCAGGTAAAACAACAATTACTAGAGCTATTCTTGGTATTAACAAACTGGCAACAGGAGCAATTTATTTTCGTGGTGAAAATGTTTCAAGAAGAATGAATAGATCTGAAAAAATGAAATTAAAGAAAAATATTCAAATGATTTTTCAGGATCCAGCTGCTTCTCTAAATGAAAGAGCAAATATAGATTATATTATTTCTGAAGGATTATATAATTTTAAATTATTTAATTCTAAAGAAGAAAGATTAAAAAAAGTTACTGATATGTTAGACGAAGTAAGTTTGCTACCTGAGCATTTATCTAGATATCCACATGAGTTTAGTGGTGGTCAAAGACAAAGAATTGGAATTGCTAGAGCTTTGGTAATTGAACCAGAACTTGTTCTTGCTGATGAACCAATTTCAGCATTAGACGTTTCAATCAGAGCTCAAGTATTAAATTTACTAAAAAAGTTACAACACGAAAGAGATTTAACATATATATTTATTGCACATGATTTATCTATTATTCGTTATATTTCGGATAGAATTGCAGTAATGCATCAAGGATATATTGTTGAATTAGGAGATGCAAATAAGATTTATGCAAACCCTGTTCATCCATATACAAAAGCCTTACTAACAGCAATTCCTCAACCTGATCCTAAAACAAAAGACGATAGAACAAAACTTGTTTATGATAAAGGGGATATTGATTACGCCAAATGTCAATGGCTTGAACCAATTCCTGGGCATTATGTTTTAGCTCCAGAAGATAAAATTGATGAATGGATGAATTGATTCATTGGAAGCACTCTGGATAAGAGTGCTTTTAATTAATAAAATAATAATAAATTGTGGAGAGATTAAAAAAAGTAGTATAATTAAAGAGAGGGTAAAATTATGAGTCCGTTTTTTAAAAAGGTATTAATTGTTTTTACATTATCGGCAGTACCAATACTGATTGGGCTACCTATAACTTTATCAACTAAAGATCCACTTTTTATTGAATTGTTTTTAATTATTACAGGTATTTTGCAGTTATTAGTTTTAAATGTAAGAACTAGTAGAGCAGAAAGAAAAAACATGAAAAAGTCTGGGACATATAAACATGATAAACAAAGCGATAATTACTTAAGCTTTGTTTCAGTGCAAAGAACAATTTTATTATCAGGTGTAATAAATATTGCATTATCAATTATATATTTTTTGATTTTTATGTATTAAGGAGTAAAAAATATGGAATATTTTAATAAATTGTATGTAAAATTCCCTATTTTTGTTGAATCTTATTATTTTCAAAAACAAGATTTAATAATTAATATAATTAATCAGAATAGAGAAAATATTGAAATAATAGAAATAGAGTTTAATAATAAAAAATTTGAAACAACTGTAAACTCTAACGAACGTATTCAAAAAATTATTTTTCCAAATATTGAAAAAAGTAATTTACATAGCAAACCAATATTTCTTTCAGTAACTATTGATAAAAAGAAATATAAATTAAGTGACTATTCTGAATATGTAGTTGTTAGCAAACCTAAATCCATTTTTAATTTAGGTTTAGAAAGATTTTTGTATAAACGAAATATAGCTGAATCTGCTAAAATAAAGAAAAAAGACATTAAATACTTGGCGCAAGAAGGTGAATATTTTTGGCATTGTACTTGTGGAACTTGTAATTTAGCAGGTTTTGAAGAATGTACTAATTGTGGGAATAAAAAGAAAAGTTTGTTTTCAGTTGCAACTTCTTATGAATATGAAGGTATGAGAACTGAAAAAATAGTTAAAATTAAAACTAATGTTTTAATTTGGTTGTTTGTCATATTTTTTGTTCATATTTTAATACAAATGTTTAGTGGCGATTTTTTATTTGAGAATATTGCTAAAAATAACTTTTTTGGAGTGTTCAATAGGTTTCTTGTTCCTTTGTTATTGTTTTTAACAACCCTTGGAGAGCTATTATCATCAAGGATTCATTCAAAGAGATATTCATTTATATTTACAATAGCAAATTTATCACTGCTCTTGTATCTAAATATGATTAGTGCTTTTGCTTTTATATTGACCGCGTATAACCTATTATTTTTAATCGGAGTTAATATTTTGTTTGTTGTTACTTTAATTTATAGACATTTCAATTTAAAAAATAAAATATATCATCATTTAGTTTTAGGTTCAATAGTTGTTTTAATGTCACTAGTAACTGTTCAATGGGTTAAATATTCTCATTTAGATTTGCGAGTTGAACAAGATGGAATTAATTTAAATGTTTCAACAGATGATAAAATATATTATGTACCTGAAAAAATCAATAATATTAAAGTATTTAAAATATTTTTTGATTCCAAAAAAGAATATAATATAACAGAGTTATATATCGGTAAAAATATAGAAAACATTTCTTTGGCTTCAACCCTTGTTTTGCCTAAATTGGAAAAAATTATAGTGGCTGATGGTAATAAAAATTATTATATAAAAAATGATTTACTATATACTAATGAGGATTTAATTAAATTAGCTCCGATGATGACTAAAGAAATAGTTATTAATGATAAATATATTCCTAATTTTGCTTTTATGAATAATCAATATTTAGAAACTATAACATTTGGTGCTAATGTCGAACATATTGGAGCACAAGCTTTTGAAAATAATTATAACTTAGAAAATATTATTTTTGATTCAAATAGTAAAATTAAATTTATTGAAGAATATGCATTTAGAGAATGCAGATCACTAGTTTCAATAGATTTTCCAGTTTCTTTAGAAATGTTAGGTATTGGAGTTCTTCAAGGTTGTAATAGTTTAGTTGAACTAAAAGCTCCATTTATTGGTGAAAAAAGAGAAAATACAACTCCTACTTCAGCAAGTACTGATTTATTTAATTTCTTTTTTGGAAGTCGTTCTCATGTATCGAATGAATTAATACCGCTAACATTAAAAAAAGTTGAGATTTTTGATATTATTAGAATCCATACTTATACTTTTTACAGAGCATTTAATTTAGAAGAGATAATTTTCCCATCTGAAATGATTTATGATATTGGTAATAATTGTTTTTTTCGCTGTGAAAGCTTAAAAGAATTTATAATACCTAATGGTATTGTATCAATAAAAGAAAAAGCTTTTGAACAAACAATTTCGTTAGAAAACATTGTTATACCTAATACTGTGACTTTGATTGAAAATCATGCTTTTAAGGATACAATAAGCTTAAAATCAATAGTTATTCCAGCATCAGTTACAAAAATTGAAAAAAACGCATTTTTAAACTCAGGTATTGAAACAGCCACATATCTAGGAGATATTAACAATTTAGAAATTGTTGCTGAGGGTAATGGTGTTTTAATTAGTTTG
>DUUA01000203.1 GCA_012841765.1 Acholeplasmataceae bacterium | reverse complement strand
GTTTTAAAGATTAAATTTAAATTTACTAATTTTTTAAGGATTGTTTCATTATCTATTAAGAAACTACATTGAATAAATAGATTAAATTTGCTATAATATCTCTATTAAGAGGATTAACCATGAAAAAAATACTAATTTTATTTTATACATTTTTAAAAATAGGAGCATTTACTTTTGGTGGTGGTTTAGCTATGCTTCCATTAATCCACAAAGAACTTGTGGAAAAAAAGAAATGGATTTCTGATAAAGATATGTTAGAAATGATCGCAGTTGCTGAATCAACCCCAGGAGTTATTGCTGTTAATAGTGCTACTTATGTTGGTTATGTTGTTGGAGGTTTTTGGGGTGCTTTAGTTTCTACTTTTGGAGTCATTTTGCCATCTTTAGTAATCATTATAATAATTTCATTTTTTTATGAACAATTCCTAGCAATTAAAACTGTTAGCTATATCTTTAACGGTATCAGAGCTGGAGTTATAGTACTAATTTTAAATGCAGTTTCAAGATTATATAAAATTAGTCAAAAAAATATCTTTAGTTATTCTTTAATTGTTCTTGCTTTAGTATTTTCTTTAATATTAGATTTAAGTACGATATATATTATTATTCTTGGAGCATTTTTAGGAATGGTATATTCAACATATACATTAAGTGAGGTAGAATTATATGACTATAGCTAACTTACTATTAATGATGTGGACATTTTTTAAAATTGGTTTATTTACAATAGGTGGCGGTTACGCTATGATTCCAATGATTGAAGAACAAGCTATTAGCCAAGGTTGGATCACTGAATTACAACTATTAGATTTTTTAGCAGTAAGTGAATCGACTCCAGGACCTTTTGCAGTAAACATGGCAACATTTATTGGTTTTAGCCAAGGAGGAATAATAGGCGCAATTCTAACAACTATTTCAGTCATTACACCTTCATTTATTATTATTTTAATTGTAGCAAAATTCTTAAAATCATTTTCTGATAATAAAACCGTTCAAGGAGTTTTATCAGGAATCAAACCAATTGTTGTTGGTTTGCTATTTGGGGTTGTTTTAAGTCTAATCTTTAGAGGAATGACAACCGATGCTTTCGATATTAAAAATTTCTCTTTTCAACAAATTGATTTTAAAGCTATTCTTATTTTTTCAATCATTTTATTAATATCAAAGTTATTTAAAAAACTTAATCCAATATTTTTAATAATTATATCGGGAGCGTTAGGATATTTACTCTACGGTCTGCTAGGAGCAATATAATGAGGAGGCTTAAAATGAAAAAACTATCTATTATTTTTATTTTATTAATTTCAGTATTTACTTTATCCGCTTGTATTAAAGAAAAACCTTATTCGCCTGAAAAAGTTATTGCTGAACACCAATTCTATGATGAAAATTTTTATAATTACATTAGATATGTCAATTTCCCATATATTAATAATGAAACTATAAAATCTAAACAAAGTTTAACAGCTTATATGGGGATTAAAAATGGCACTCAAAGATCAATTGATTCTTATCAATTTGATTATAAACACTCTCATCTAGAAACATATTTTTCTCTTGAGCCAACATTACTAGATGGCGGCATTGTCAGAAAGTTCTCTCATGAGTTTTTGCCCGCTTTTGATTTAGAAAGTAAAATTACCGATATTTCAGGAAAAGTAGTCTATTCACATATTATAGACGCTATAAAAGAAACAAAAACTTATTTATTTAAGGAAACATTCTTTGGAGTTGATTATACCAATTCAACGTTTTTAGAAAATAATCAAACAGATAGTATTAAATTTTCATTTACAAACAATACTATTAATAGTGAAACTTATTACCGCTTTAAAATTAATGCCCTTGTTCCAAAAACATCTAATCCTTATCATTTAGACTTCCAAACTTATCTTAAAACAACAACTGATGAAATCTATCCTTTTATGGGCATCTACAATTATCATCTAATTGATGAGGATTACATATCTATTTCCGATTTAAAAGTAGATAAAAAAATTAATGTTGAAAGTATCTTATTTTATGCAGAGTATAATGATGGGGAGACTACTGAAATTATTAAACATATAATAACTGATGTTCTTGACTAAAAAAAATCATTGTGTTAAAATTATGTAAATTAATAAGCGATGAAGAGAAAAGTAAACAAATAGTTATTTACAGAGACATAAGAATAGTGAGAACTTATGATTCAACATTTGCTTGAAAAAACACTCCAAGCTGCTAGAAGAAATAATATTAGACCTAGCCGGCAAACTTCCGTTATCAAGTTTTGAGGGCACTATTCTTGTAGTGAACTAAGGTGGTACCGCGTATTATTCGTCCTTAGAAAAATCTAAGGACTTTTTTATTTTATAGGAGGAATAATAAAATTATGGAATTAAGCAAAATTAAAAGAGAATATACTTCTCTTAATGGGCAAATTATAACCTTACAAGGTTGGGTAAGAAACAACCGTTCGCAAAAAAAATTTGGATTCATCGATTTAAATGATGGCTCTACTTTAAGCACAATTCAATTAGTTTATGAAGAAAACTTATCTAATTTTAATGAAATTGAAAAAATTAGAGTTGGTAGTAGTATTTCAGTAACAGGAATTTTAGTATCTTCACCTGGTGCTAAACAAAAATTTGAACTAAAAGTAACTGAACTAGAACTAATAGGTGACTCTCCTGAGGATTATCCAATCCAACCCAAAAGACATTCAAAAGAATTTTTAAGAGAACAAGCATACTTACGACCAAGAACTAATTTATTTAATGCTGTTTTCAGAACAAGAAGTCTTTTATCATTTGCAATTCATGAGTTTTTTCGCCAAAGAGAATTCATTTATATGCACGCTCCAATTATCACTGCAAGTGATGCAGAAGGAGCTGGGCAAATGTTTCAAGTAACTACACTTGATTTAAATAACGTCCCCAAAACTAAAGACAATCAAGTTGATTATTCAAAAGACTTCTTTAGTAAACAAGCTCATTTAACGGTATCTGGTCAACTTGAAGCGGAAACTTTTGCCATGGCTTTTAAAAATGTTTACACTTTTGGCCCTACCTTTAGAGCAGAAAAATCAAATACTCAAAGACATGCATCTGAATTTTGGATGATCGAACCAGAAATCAGCTTTGCTGATTTAAATGATGATATGGCATTAATTGAAGATATGGTTAAATATGTAATTAATTATGTTCTTATACACGCTAAAGAAGAATTAGAGTTTTTTGATCATTTTGTCTATAAAGGCAAAATCAAACAACTAGAAGCATTAGTTAATTCTAAAATAAAAATTTGTGAATATAAAGATGCAATCAAAATACTTCAAGATTCTAAAGTAGATTTTGAAAATAAACCTGAATATGGTGAAGATATCGCCACAGAACATGAAAAGTATTTAACTGATATTTTTTATAAAGGTCCAGTGTTTGTTATTAACTGGCCAAAGGATATTAAAGCATTTTATATGCGTTTAAATGATGACAACGAAACAGTAGCTGCAGTTGATTTATTAGTACCAGGAAGCGGGGAATTAGTTGGCGGTAGTCAAAGAGAAGAACGCCTAGATTACTTACTAAAACGGATGGAGGAAATGAATGTTCCTTTAGAGGGTATGGAATGGTATGTAAACTTAAGAAAATATGGTGGCAATAAACATGCTGGTTTTGGTTTAGGTTTTGAAAGATTAGTAATGTATGTTACTGGAGTGGAAAACATCAGAGATGTTATCCCTTATCCAAGAACACCTAATAACTGTGATTATTAATAATAAAAATCTGGAGAAAATATCTCCAGATTTTTTTAATATTTAATATCAGCGATTTTTGTTGCTGTACCTTCCATAATAATATTATCTTTTTGCATAAAGAAATCTAACCTGCCATATTCTAAATGCACCCTGACTTTTTCATCTGTTTTTCCTTTTATCTTCCCAACGATATAAGCTGCTGCTGCTCCTGTACCACAAGATAAAATCCAACCATGTAATTTATCATATGTTCTTACTAAAATATTATGTTCATCAATAACTTTTACGAAATTAACATGTGTTCTTTCAACAAAAATTGGATGATTACAAATCTCTTTAGCAAGTTTTGACTCTAGAGCTTTTTCTAAAGTACTTACCCAAACTATTGTATGAACAGCACCAATATATACAGTGTCGATATGTATTGGGCCTTGAACTGTGAGAATTTCCTGATCAAAGAAAGGATTAATGGTGCTATCAACTTTTGTATATTCATTAGAAAATTCTACTTTACCTAAATTTATTCTTGCAGAAAAAGGAAATTTTTTCGTTATTTCCACATCAATTATCTTATCACCAAATCCTATAGAAAAGAAATTAGCATTTGAATTATTTTCAAATATATACTTTGCAGCACAAAGCATTCCATTTGAATAAATGTTTGCTAAAGTTCCATCATTATTATATATAACAAGTGACAAAGGTTCATCTTTAATAATTATTAACCCATCAGCACCTATTCCTAAATGCCTGTTACATAATTTTATGGCTAATACCGAATAATCAATATCGGATTGATATCTTCCTACTAAAAAGTCGTTTCCGGCTGCATGATACTTTGTTAATTTCATATTCCACCTCAATACTATTTTATATTATTATCTAAAAAAAGCAACTATTAGCTATCTGTTTTTAAATTCTTTTTATTTTCTTTTTTTTCAATTACAATTTCTCCTGCTTTTTGTAAAGATATCTTTGTAATTAATGGCCCTATTAATTCATATATTAAAGTTGCTGATAAAATTACCGCAGTTAACTGCGCTGCCTGCGTTGGTTCTAAAACAGTACTAGCAATTAATGATAATCCAATAGCTACTCCTGCTTGCGGTATTAATGAAAATCCTAAGTACTTTTGTACTTCAAGTGAGGCCTTTGTAATTTTACCGCCAACCCAAGCTCCAGTCCATTTTCCTATAACTCTCATAACAATATAAATTAAACCAATAACGCCAACAGTCTTTAAGACTGATAAGTTTAAATTAATTCCAGCAATAACAAAGAATGATATCATTATTGGTGGTGTGAAACGGTCAATTAATTCTAAAATTGAAGAAGTTTTTCTATCTGTTGCAAGATTTGTTAAAACAGCTCCAGCCATCATACATGATAATAAACTAGAAAAATCAAAAGGAACATTAAAATGTTTAAATATAGAAGATATAGACACAGTAATTAACAATAAAGCAGTAACTACTGATACTCTATTACTTCTACCAGTAAACCATTTTAATAATAAAGTAAGCAGTAACCCAATAATAACACCAAGGCCTAGACTAACTACTATTTCAACGATTGGTTTAAATATAGTCCATGTAATATTTGTTGAACTGCTTCCTAATGCTTTTGCAATTGCAACAGATATTCCAAAAAATATCATAGCAGTAGCATCATCAATAGCAACAACACTCATTAATGTCTCTGTAACTTCTCCTTTTGCTTTATATTGCTTTATAACCATTAAAGTAGCCGCTGGTGCTGTTGCTGCTCCAATAGAAGCTAAAACCAGAGCAAAACCTACTTCTACTTTAAATAGTAATAAAACAACAAAAATAAATATTACTGCAAAAAGAGATTCAAAAATCGCAATAACAATTGGTCTTGTCCCTACTTTTTTAAAATATGATAATTGAAATTCAGTACCAATTGTAAAAGCAATAAATCCTAAAGCTATTTCAGAAATAGGCGTCAATATCTCTGCGATGTTACTTGGCACTATTACAGCCCCAAAATAACCCAAAACCGATGGCCCAATAATCAATCCACCAAAAATATATCCAGTTACATTAGGTAACCGAATATATTTTGCTAACTTGCCAAATATAAGTCCTGTAAGGATGATAATACCAATGTAATATAATAAATTAAATGTCACTCTTAACTATCCCCTTAACATAATCAACAGGTATAGTAAAAACAATTCCCGCATCTGGTTTATTCAACGATCCAATTACTGATTCAATAATTTCAATTACTTCTGAAATCTTTTCGTCTTCAAGAACCATATATATTGTTTTGCTTTCTTTTCTATCTGGATCTAAAAACCGTCTCCAAGAGCCAAATAAATGATCATCATCACTCATTAAAGTATGAGCCATTCCTGTTGACTCAAGAATTGTTGCTCCTCTAATCTCATGGTCATTAAACTCATGAAGTAACTTGTTTAATTTATCTGGTCTGTTTAATACTAATACTAATAATTTCATAACTCCTCCTTGTATATCTCTTATTTATTATAAACCTATTTTTTGATTTTTAAATGAAAATATTAAAAAAATGTTTTCATAAAGGAAAAAGCGCGCCTTTTAGCGCGCTAATTGTTATTTTTTATTTTCTTTAATTACAGCTTGTGCCGCAGCAAGTCTCGCAATTGGTACTCTAAATGGCGAACAAGATACATAATCTAAACCGGTTTTATGGAAAAATTCAACAGATGATGGATCTCCACCATGTTCACCACAAACTCCAACATGAAGTTTTGGATTTCCCTGCCTACCAAGCTTGGTTGCCATTTCTACTAAAAGACCAACTCCACGTTTATCTATTCTTGCAAATGGATCACTTTCATATATTTTCTTTTCATAATATGCATTCAAGAATGAACTTGAATCATCTCTACTAAATCCATAAGTCATTTGAGTCAAGTCATTAGTTCCATAACTAAAGAAATCTGCTTCTTTTGCTATTTCCTCTGCTAATAAGGCAGCTCTTGGAATTTCAATCATTGTACCTACTTTATAATTTACTTTCATTTTGTTTTCTTCTAAAACTGAATCTGCAGTTTCCCGAACAATATTTTTTACATATCTAAATTCTTTCACATCACCAATCAGTGGAATCATAATTTCTGGAACTGGTGAATATTTAGGGTTCTTTTTCTTAACAGTACAATATGCTTCCATTACTGCTCTTGTTTGCATTTTAGCAAGTTCTGGAAAAGAAATAGCCAAACGACATCCACGATGTCCCATCATTGGATTAAATTCATGTAAACTATCAATTTTAGATTTTAATTTTTTAATAGTTAAACCTAATTCTTTAGCTATTTCTCTAATATCTTCATTTTTATTTGGTAAAAATTCATGTAATGGTGGATCTAAATAACGAATAGTAACTGGGAAATTACCCATTGCTTCATATATTTCTTCAAAGTCTTGGCGTTGCATAGGTAAAATTTTAGCAAGTGCTTTTTCTCTTTCAGCTGTATTGTCTGCAACAATCATTTCACGCATTGCTCTAATTCTAGTGCTATCAAAAAACATATGTTCAGTTCGACAAAGTCCTATTCCTTCAGCACCAAATTCTCTTGCCTGTTTAGCATCAGCTGGAGTATCAGCATTTGTTCTAACACCTAATACTTTTACCTCATCGCACCATTGCATAAACTTTTTAAAATCTCCACTAATAGATGCAGGTACTGTATCAATTTTTTCACCATAAATGTTCCCTGTAGAGCCATCTAAAGAAATATAAGCATCTTCATTAAATCTTTTACCATCTAATTCAAAATATTTTTGTTTGTAATTAATTTGCAGTTCATGACATCCTGAAATACAACATTTACCCATTCCTCTAGCCACAACTGCAGCGTGAGATGTCATTCCTCCTCTAGCAGTTAAAAATCCTTCGGAAATATGCATTCCTTCTATATCTTCTGGAGAAGTCTCCGTTCTAACTAAAATAACTTTTTTTCCTTCTTTATGAAGTCTAATAGCTTCTTCAACATCAAATGCTACATGTCCATTAGCAGCACCTGGTGATGCCGGTAGTCCTTTACCTATTGGTTTTGCTTTTTTAAGTAAAACAGGATTAAATTGTGGGTGTAACAAGCTTTCAAGTTGTTCTGGTTGAACAAGCATTAAAGCTTGTTCTTTAGTTATCATCTTTTCATTAAATAAATCAACAGCAATTTTTAAAGCGGCTTGAGCAGTTCTTTTACCATTTCTAGTTTGTAATAAATATAATTTATTATTTTCAATAGTAAATTCAATATCTTGCATATCTTTAAAGTGATTTTCAAGAGTTTCTGTAGCTTTAATAAATTCTTCATATGCTTTTGGCATAATATCTTTTAAAGTTTCTATATGTTCTGGAGTTCGGACTCCGGAAACTACATCTTCACCTTGAGCATTAATCAAATATTCACCATATATCTTCTTTTCACCAGTTGCAGGGTTTCTAGTAAAAGCTACCCCCGTGCCAGAAGTGTTTCCCATATTACCATAAACCATCGCTTGAACATTTACTGCTGTTCCCCATTCATTAGGAATATGATTGATTTTTCTGTAATAGTTTGCTCTTGGTGTTTGCCATGAATTAAAAACTGCATTAATTGCCCCAAATAATTGTTTTTTTGGATCTTCAGGAAATTTCTCTCCTAATTCTTCTTTATAGTAAGCTTTAAACTTCTTAATCATTTTTTTGAAATCTTCGGTAGTGAATTCAGTATCTAACTTAATACCTCTTTCTTCTTTCATTTCATCAATAATTTCTTCAAAATAATTTTTGCTGACTCCCATAACAACATCAGAATACATTTGCACAAACCTACGATATGAATCATAAGCAAATCTTGGATTTTTTGAAGTTTGTGCTAAACCTTCCACAACTATTTCATTTAATCCCAAATTAAGAATAGTATCCATCATCCCTGGCATTGATACTCTAGCTCCCGATCTAACTGATACTAACAAAGGGTTAATTGGGTTGCCGAACTCCTTACCTGTGATTTTTTGGAGTTTTACCATAGCTTCTTCGATTTGTAAAACTATCTCATCAGATAATTTTTGCCCATTTTCATAAAAAAATGTACAAGCTTCAGTAGATACAGTAAATCCTTGAGGTATTGGTAACTTAAGTTGTGTCATTTGTCCTAAGTTAGCACCTTTACCGCCAACAAGATTACGCATTGATGCATCTGTCTCACTAAACATAAAAACATGTTTCTTTACTGACATATATTTTCCTCCTTATATATAATTTTCTGCATTCGTAATAATCATCAATTGTTAATATTATATCATTTAATAAAATAAATACAAAGTAAT
>DUUA01000202.1 GCA_012841765.1 Acholeplasmataceae bacterium | reverse complement strand
ATTGCTTAAAAACGATAATAATGGTATTATTTTAATCATGTAATATATGTAAAAATTTTTATATGTTATAAAGGAGAAAAAATTATGGATCTTTTTAAAAAATGTAATCAATTTGTTGAATATATTGATTCAGTAAAAGAACAAGGAATGTACCCTTATTTCCATTCACTTACTTCAGGCCAAGATACAGAAGTAGTAATGTCTGGTATTAAAACAGTAATGATAGGTTCTAATAATTACTTGGGACTTACAAATCATCCTGAAGTTATTAATGCAGGAGTAGAGGCTTTAAAGAAATATGGTAGTGGCTGCAGTGGATCTAGATTTCTTAATGGGACTTTAGATTTACATATTGAATTAGAGCAAAAATTAAGTAAATTTTTAAAAAAAGAATCTGTTTTAACTTTTAGCACAGGATTTCAAACGAATTTAGGGATTATAAGTGCAATTACTGATAGACATGATGTAATTGTTGGTGATAGAGAAAATCATGCTAGTATTGTAGATGGGTGTAGACTAAGTTTTGCTAAACTAATTAAATATAAACATAATGATATGGAAGAATTAGAAATTATTTTAAAAAACATACCTGAAGATAAAGGTGTTTTAATAATTACTGATGGAGTATTTTCTATGAGTGGTGATATAGCTAATCTTCCTGACATTGTCAAACTTGCTAAGAAATATGGTGCAAGAATTATGGTTGATGATGCCCATGCTTTTGGTGTTATTGGTAAACATGGAAGAGGAACAGCTGAATATTTTGGTTTAGAAGATGATATTGATATTTATATGGGGACTTTTTCTAAGTCTTTAGCTAGTCTAGGAGGCTATTGTGCTTCTTCAAGAAAAGTAATTGATTATATTAAACATAAATCTAGACCTTTTATTTTCAGTGCTTCAATAACTCCAGCAAGTGTTGCTTGTGCAATTAAGTCTTTAGATATTTTAGAGCGAGAGCCACAAAGAATGAAGAATTTAAGAGATGTGAGTAATCACATGCGTAAATTATTAAAAGAATATGGAATAAAGATAATCGAGGCTGAAACACCAATTATTTCTATTCCTACATACAATGATGATAATACATTTTTAGCTTGTAAATTACTACTTGAACGAGGGGTTTACGTAAACCCGGTTATTAGTCCAGCAGTTGATGAAGGTTATCAAATGTTAAGAACTAGTTATACGGCTACACATACATTAGAACAAATGGAATATGCTGCTCTTCAAATTAAAGACGTTTTAGAATTATTGGGAATTTTAGAAAGGTAAATGAAAGGAGTTACAAGTTTTACTTGTTATTATTAGATTATGAAGATTATTAAAGAAAACCGAATATTTTCTTTCCTTGTTATTTTTATTTCATATATTTTAGCTTTTGCTGTTGGAATGTTTGTCTATAAAAAGTTAAGTGGAAGTTTTACTTCAACAGATTTTTCATATTTGAATTTATTTATTGCTGATGTTGCTGCAACAGTATTTATTTATTTAATAGGAATGATTTTTAAAAACGCCTCTATATATGATCCATATTGGAGTGTACAACCATTAGTAATAATTCCAATTATTATGGTAATGCATAATAATTTTAGTTTTTCAGCAATTTTATTATTAATAGTAGTTGCGCTTTGGGGAATTAGACTTACAGTTAATTGGGCTTATACTTTTAAAAATTTAAATCATCAAGATTGGCGATATTCATATTTACATAAAAAAACAGGGAAATTCTTTTTTTTAGTAAGTTTATTTGGAATAAATTTATTTCCAACAACTGTAGTTTTCTTATGTATGGTTCCAGCAATTAATTATATTATTGTTGGTGGAGCAGTAAGTATATTTATTATTTTAGGAATGCTTATTTCATTAATGGGAATTATATTCCAGTTTTTGAGTGATATTCAAATGCAAACATTTAGAAATGAAGTTACTGATAAAACTGTTATTATTAGAATAGGTTTATGGAAAAAATCTAGACATCCTAATTATTTTGGTGAAATCTTAATGTGGTTTGGTGTTGCTATTATGAATTTTGCAATTGACCCTTCATCTTGGTATATGATTTTAGGAGCAGTTATTAACTTATTAATGTTCTTATTTATTAGTGTACCTTTAGCTGAAGGTAGACTTAGTAGATATAAGAGCGATTTTGAGAAATACAAAGAAGAAACAAGAATGTTTTTACCTTTTTAATCCTAGTTAAAGCTAGGATTTTCTTTTTTTAATGCTTTTTTCAACAAAAAATGATATAATAATAAACGGTGATAATATGATAGAAAGATATCAAACTAAAGAAATGAATTTTATCTGGAGTGAAAAAAACAAATTCCAGAAGTTTTTGGAT
>DUUA01000201.1 GCA_012841765.1 Acholeplasmataceae bacterium | reverse complement strand
TTTTAATTATAAAATTAAATTTATAAATAATAACATTTATATTTTAGGAAATATTAATAACTATATAGATGATAATTTAAATTTAGAAGCGAAAAATAAAGGATTAGCTAGGAGTGATATTGTTATTTTTCAGTTTGATTTAGATTTTAATGAAGTTAATCATAATTTACTTGGAGGAAAATTAAATGAATCAATTACTGATGTTGAAGTTTGTGATCAAGTTATTTATATAATTGGAAAAAAGGATCAAGAAACAGGTGGAGATTTAGGATATGGTGGATTAGATAGTAATAGCATTTTTATTGCTAAACTAGATGATAATTTAGAATTCGAAAATTATATTGTTTTAGATAAAAAGTTTAATGTAGAAAATTTTTTCAGTTATAATAGCAATTTATATTTATCAACGAACACTAATCTTTATTCTTTTTCAAAAAAATTGATATTTCTTGATAATTTGAAATATCCAGAAATAGTTAAATATAGTCATCTGACAGAAGATAGTGAATTAATTGGTTTATCTCAAACAAAAGGTTATGTATATGATATAAATAAAATGGAAGTGATAGATTTTTTTTCATATCCTGATGGTTTTGATTTTGGTGAAATAAATTTCTTTGAAGAATTAGATAATAGTGTTTTATGCGAATATGATGATTATTTAGTTCTTTTAGATATTGTTAAAATGAAAGATTCGCATATTAGTGATATTTATACAAAAGATAAAGAAATAATTGATGTGAGTACGATTTTTGGAAAATGTACTCTCATTAGAAAAGAAGAAGAATATTATTTTGATCCTTTAGTTTGTGGGAAATATCCATTTTCTTATTTTATGGAAACTAGGGATGGATTAGAATTTTCTTTTACTAATACACAATTAATTCCTTTAGAAACAAACGTTATTGAAAATGGGGTTTATCCAATTGGGTATAATTTAAGGTTTACAGGGAAAGCTTATTTAAATGACGAAATAGTAATTAATAATTATCCTTTAAATATTGTTGGAAATTATAAACTTGTATTATTAGATAATAACAATACAGAAAAAGTGATAAAGTTTAGTGTTTCTGAGTATCAAAGGCAAATATGTGATTTTTATCAAGATTATTATCAGTATGAAATAAATAAAGGCGAGGATTTAGAATTAAATATTGTTGTTGAAAATATTGAGGATGACTTCGTGGGACTGTATGTTAATGAAAAACTATATGATATTTCATCTGTAAAAAAGGAAGAAAATTTGATTGCAATTAAAGTAAATGATTTTAAAAACTTAGGATATCATTGTTTTTATGTAGAAAAATTAATCTATAAAAGGAACGAAGTTTTATATGAAGATAAGATAGATAAATATTTTTATGTGAAAGTAAATCCTGTTTTGCCTATTTTTGAATTAGAAATAGATGAAGAAAACAGTTTAATTATTGGAGTGGAAGATGCAGATAATTGTTTAAGGTTAATAAGGTTATATTTGTATAATAATAATTTTGAGTATTATTTTGACTACCCTATACACAATAACAGTATAATTATTAACAATGTAAACATTGATCAGATTTATAATTTTAATATGAAGATTGGCTATTATACTGGAAGTGAAATTAAATATTCTGAAGAAATAATCGCAGGTAAAATTCACTTAAAAGAATCTGAATTAATATTTGGAAATATTAACTTATTAAATAATTATGAAACTATA
>DUUA01000200.1 GCA_012841765.1 Acholeplasmataceae bacterium | reverse complement strand
TATACCAATAAAGTATTTATTTAAATATGCTTTAGTTGGTGATGACATAACAAGTATTGAGAAAAAATTCTCTAACTATAAAACCCTTGCATATTATGATCAAGTAACGAAACTGCCGAATGCTTATTATTTAAAATCTGATTTGTTTGAAATTTTAGAAGATAAAAAATCACAAAAAAATAATGTATTAGCAATGGTTTCTATTGTTAATTTTAATAACTTACATAATTTATTTTCTGAAAAAATATTAAATGACTTATTGTTAGAAATTAAAATATCTTTAAAAAATTCAGTTGAACCTTATAATGTTAAATTATATAATCTATATTATGATCATTTTGCATTATTATTTTCTAAAGAAGAAAAATTTGAAGAAATAAATGAAATTATTCTTAACATCATGAATAATATTAATCGAGTAATTGACTTTGAAAATAATAAATTAAATTTAGATTTTAGAACTGGGGTTTTTAACATAGATTTTAAACAATTTTCAGATTTAACTCCTGATAAGATCTATAATAATGCAGCTTTAGCTTTAAAAAAAGCAGAATTTTTACAAACAAAAAAAGTTGCTTATTATGATATTACTTTAGGACAAAGTTTGACAAAACGTGATTTAATGGAAGAAGATTTAAGAAAAGCTATTGAAAAAGAAGAATTTATGATTTATCTGCAACCGCAGTTTTCAACAACTCTCAATAAAATCGTTAGTTTTGAAGCGCTAGTTAGATGGAATAATCCTAAATATATTAATGATTCTCCTCAAGAGTTTATTACTCTTGCGGAATCAAATAATATGATTATTGATATTGGTAAAATAATAATTAAAAAGACTATGGAACTTGCAAAGAAATTAGAGGATTATAATGTTAAGATATCTATTAATATATCACCTGCACAAATGTTGCAAGCAGGATTTATTACTGAATTAATAGAAGCAATAGATAAGCATAAAGTGAAAAAAGAAATGATTGCTATTGAAGTAACAGAGACTTTCTTAATGAGTAATTTTAATTTAATTATTGAAAAACTAAAACAATTAAGGAAATATGGTATTTCGATTCATTTAGATGATTTTGGAACAGGACATAGTTCAATGCTATATTTAAAAGAACTACCTATTGATACAATTAAAATTGACAAACAATTTGTTGATACATTACTTAATGATAAATATTCAAAAGCTATTATTAATATGATTATTTCTCTTTCTAAAAATTTAGGGCTAGATGTTATTGCTGAAGGGATTGAAACTGAAAAGCAATATAATACTTTGAAAAAAATGGGTTGTGATATAATACAAGGGTATTATATAGGTAAAGGTGTAGAGTTTGAAAAAGCTCTAGCATTACTTAAAAAAACTAATTTAAAGCAAAAAGAAGTGGAGGATTTAGAAAATGAATAATTTAAGCTATTTACTCTTTCTAGCTACTGAAGAAGGTGGCAATACATTATCAAGCGGTTTAAATATTGTTATCTCTATTATTGTAATGGGTGTCGCTGGTTTTCTTGTTTATCTTTTAGTTAAAAGTGTTTTAAAAGAGAGAACCAAGTATATGGATGAAAATAATGTTATCATTGAAGGTACTTTATCAAAAGGTGCTATTAATTCATATGTTACTGGTTATATTGCGAAAATTGGTAAAGATGTAAGTTTTTCACTAATTTATGTTGATTTAGATAATTTTTTGGAAATAGAAAATGCTTTTGGTTCTAAAGAAACAAAAATTGTTATTTCAAAACTAATGAAAATGATTTTAGCAATACTCCCAAAAGGATCTAAATTAGCACAATATTCTAGGGATACCTTTTTGATTTTCTTGCCAAGTGAGTATGATAAAATGGAAGTTCTAGATGTTGGGAAAAGAATTAATGATGTTATTACTGAACCTTTTGATTTGTTTGGAGAAACATCGATTAATATTACAGCATCAACTGGTATTTGTTATTATCCACTACATGGGTTATCAGTTAAACAACTAGTTAAGTCACTAGATCTAACTGTATATGTTATTAAGAAAAACGGTGGTAACGGTTTAAAAATATATTCTGATGAAATTTCACAGACAGAAGGTGAATATTTAGAATATTATCATCAAATTAAAAGAGCGATTAGTAAACAAGAATTTGTTTTTTATTATCATCCTATTATTGATTTAGAAAAAAATAACATTTTTGGTGCTGAAGCTTTAATTAGATGGCAACATCCTGAACATGGGTTACTTTCACCAAATAGATTTATAAATATTATGGAACAATCAGGAGATATTAATTGGGTAGGCCTTTGGGGACTTGAAACTTTAATTAAAAGTTTCTTTCTCTTCAGACAAGCCCATCCAAATTCAAATATGAAGTTTTCTATGAATGTTAGTTCTAAACAATTAATTAGTGAATCTATTGCTTTAGACTTTCAGAAATTAATTAAAAAATATAAAATCAATCCCGCTAATATTATTTTAGAATTTGAAGAGTTTTCTTTATTTGAAAAACATAAAACTGTTATTGATAATATCAAAAAATTGCATGACTTAGGCTTTAAAATTGCAATTGATGGTTTTGGAGTTGATTTTGCTACTATTACGCAGTTAAAGAAAATGCCAGTTGATGTTATAAAATTAAGTAAAGAATTTTTAGAGAGTGAGCAAACTTATACAGTGTCTAGATTTACAAAGATCTTAGTAGAATTTGCTCATGAAAATGGGATTACAATTATATCAGAGGGAATTGAAACTAAAGAAACTTTAAAAATGATTAAAGATAATGGAATAAGTATGGTTCAAGGCTATTTGTTTGCCCATCCAATGCCTTTTGAGGACTTTAGTGATTTCTATTTAAAAAATGACATTAAAGGGATTAACGCTAGCGAAGATGTTAAGGAAATAGATGAGCCAAAAGTAGTTAAAGATGGTATTAAAGATGATTTATAAATCTTTTATTA
>DUUA01000199.1 GCA_012841765.1 Acholeplasmataceae bacterium | reverse complement strand
TTTTATTTTTAACTAAACCTCATGATATAAATAACACTTTACTAGAATCATTAGACATAAATTTTGAAAAAATTAATTTGTTTTTAAATTTATATTATGATAGGTATTTAGGTTTCAAATCTAAAGTTGAAAAAGTGATTGAAAAAATGAAATAAGAACCTTTTCATGGTTCTTTTTTGTTTAGATTAGTCTTTAAATATCATGTTGCTTATGTTATAATATAACCGAATGTAAAATAGCAATGGGAGGAATATAAAGTGTTGTTTAAGAAAAGTAGTGGTATTTTAATTCGTGAACATTCAGGACATAAGGAACTATCTGAACATAGCCCTATAGCTGAATTTCTGAAACCCGATTTCGTTTACTTTCCTTTGATGGAAAGTAATTGTCCGTTTGAAAGTTTAGTTAAAATTGGTGATAAATTAAAAGTTGGTCAACCGATCTCAATAAAAAGCGGTCGTTTCCCTTCAATTACCCATTCATCTGTTAGCGGTGAAGTAACTTCAATCGATAAAAAGATGTGGCATCCATCAGGGAAAATGGTTCCCACAATTGAGGTAAAAAATGATCATCAAGAAACTATGTTTGAAAGTATAAAAGATAATAATGTTGATAGTTTATCTAGTGAAGATATTATAAAAATAGTTAAAGAATGTGGAGTCGTAGGACTTGGCGGAGCTTGTTTCCCAACATATGTAAAATATAATCCAAATAATAATATTAATACAATCATTATAAATGCTGCAGAGTGTGAACCTTATATTACTGCTGATTATGTAACAATGATGAATAATGTTAGTGAATTAATTAGAGGGATTACTTATATCATGAAAGCCAATAACGCTCCAAGAGCTGTTATTGCAGTTAAGAAATATCATGTAGAACTTGTTGAACATTTACAAAATAGTTTAACTGGAATCGACAATATTTCTCTTTTCTTGCTAAATAATGTTTATCCTGCAGGATGGGAAAAATATATTGTTCAAAGAGTGCAAAAAAAGAATTATAAAGGATTACCTTCAGAAACAGGAGCAGTAGTAAATAATGTTCAAACTGCTGTTGCAATTTGTCATGCAGTAGAACACAATATGCCTTTAATTGAAAAAAATATAACATTATCAGGTAAAGGTTTAAAAGAACCCAAAAATGTTAGAATAAAAATAGGGTCAGTAGTTAATGAAATTATTGATTCAATTGGTGGCTATGTAGATGACTTAGAAGATTCTTATTTAATTGCTGGTGGTCCAATGACAGGAAACGCTATAATTTTTGATAATATGGTAGCAGCTAAAATGTTAGGTTCTGTAATTGTAATGCCAAAAGAATTAGAAGAAAAAGAACTTGCTTGTATGGGCTGTGGAAAATGCGTGGAAGTTTGCCCAGTATTTTTATCGCCAATTATTATTAAAAATGCTTATGATGATAAAGATGTAGAAAAAATTGTAAAATTGGATGCTAACCGTTGCATGGCTTGTGGTTTATGCTCTTATGTATGTCCTTCAAGGATTGAACTTACAGATGCAGTTACAAGGGCTAAAACGTTAGCGAATAAGAAATAGGTGAAGAAATGAAAAATAGAAGATTTGCATTAGCAAAAGCTCCTTATATAAGAAGAGCTGACTCTACTTTAAGCACATCACAAATTATGAATTATTTTGTGATTGCTTTAGTACCGATTATTTTATTTGCATGGATAAAAAATGGTTTTTTACCATTTTTAGATGTTGAAACTAAAACTTTTAGTAGTGTTTTGAATATGCTTTATCCATTGATCTTAGTATTTATTGGTGGTTTTACTAGTTTTATTTCTGAATTTGTTTATTTTAAATTTATTAAAAAAACTATTACTCCAATAGAAGAAACTAAGAATTCATTTGCTATTATTCCTGGTTTGTTATTAGGAATGATTGTTTCTATTAATACTCCTTTATGGATATTAATTTTAGGAACATTATTTGCAACAGTTATCGGGAAATTACTATTTGGTGGTTTTGGTAAAAATGTGTTTAACCCTGCTTTAGTTGGATATTTATTTATCCAAACTGCATATTTTGGAGTTGTTGCTAAAAACGGAGGATATTTAAACGGCAGTGAAGCAATATCTTTAGATATTGTTAGTGGAGTAACTCCACTTGCAAATTTAGCAGCTAACCCGACAGGACATTTTGAGCAACTAGTTGCCCCGTATGGTTCTTTAATGGATTTTTTTATTGGAACTATTCCAGGGTCACTTGCTGAGACTAGTGCTTTGTTATGTATTCTTGCAGCTGGTTTCTTAATTTGGAAAAAAGTCATTAACTGGAGAATTCCAGTAATTTATGTAGGTACAGTTTTTGCTTTAACTTATATAATTGGTGCTTTTAATGGGCATGCAGCTCATTTATGGTATCCAACATTTGGAATTTTAAGTGGGGGATTAATGTTTGGAGCAGTATTTATGGCAACCGAACCTGTTACATCTCCAAGAACTCCTAATGGTAAAGTTTTATATGCTCTTTCTTTAGGAGCATTAACAATATTATTTCGTTACAAATCAAATTTTCCAGAAGGAGTAGCAACATCAATTCTTGCAATGAATTTACTTGTAATTATTTATGATAATATTGCTAGCAGATTAAGAGTTAACCCAAAAACTAAACAAGTTATTGCAACTTATGCTGTTTTTGGATTAGTATTAATTGGCATAAGCGCTTATGCAATTTCAAGCGTTAAACCGGCTACATTAAACTATTCTTATGATTCTAGTGAAGTAGATTATGAAACATTAAATATAAATCACAAAGTAAAATATGGTAACCATCAATTAATTGTACAAACAGATTTAGAAGGTAATGTTACTAAAGTAGATTTACAAGGTCAAACTTATTTAAAAGTAGATGAGATTGATCATTCTAAATTAGAAAGTAATTATAAAAATGTTGGAAATTATATTGATAAAGCTTATTTAAATGATGATGATAATTACGTTTTAATTATTAAAACAAAAGGTTTTAAATCTGAATTAATTGAAACAAATGTCGTTTTTGATAAAGAATATAATATTATTAGTTTTAAATCTGATATTTCAAATGAAACTTATAATAGTTACAATAGCACGAACGATCCTGAAACAGGTTGGGTAGAAGCCAATGGTCACCCTGACAAAATTATTGAAGAAATAATTTTAGAAGGAGAAACTAATAGTGGTAATATTAATCCAATTAGTGGAGCAACAGTAACAAGTGATGCAATTAAAAAAGCTATGAAACTTACATTTGGTTATATAGAAGCTTTGAAAATAGAAAAAGCATTTATTGGAAAATCACCTGCAATTAAAGTTGATTATATTAAAAATTCATTTGATGTTCCAACAATGAACTTTAAATATGAATTTAAAATTGGGGACGAAGAGTTTTATGTTTTAACAAATACGAACTATGAAATCCAATCATTTAGTAATACTGAATTTGATACTGAATTAATTAGACCAGAAGTAGAGACAGTTATTAGTTCTAAAAAAGTAAGAAATTATATTGTTTCTGTAACTGGAGAAGGATCAAATTTAATTTTCCAAATAAAAACACAAGGATATGCTACATCATTAATCTCTACTGTAATAGTAAATAAAGAAACTAAAAAAATTATTTCTTTAGAAGTTAATGATAGTGATGAAACTTATGATGCAGATTACAACCAAGGTTGGAATTCAGCAAATGGACATCCTAGTGATAAAATACCACCTCAAATTGTAGAACATCAAGGTGATTTATCACAAGTTGTAGCAGTAAGTGGAGCTACAGTTACTTCCAATGCAATTAAAAGAGCAGCTTCAATTGCTATTGAATATACAGAGGAGTTTAATCATTTATGGTAAAAATGTCAAATACACTTAAATATACAATTTTCTTAATTGTACTAGGCTTAATTAGCGGCGGATTACTAGCTTTTATAAATTCTGTCACAGATCCAATTATTCAAGAAAGAAAAGAAAAAGAAATACAGGAAAAGTTAGAAAATGCTTTTGATTTTTCTACTTCTAAAGAAGTTACATCTGAATTTGATGATTTAGGAAATAATATTGGAGCTATATATTTAGTTGGTGATGAAAATGGTAAATTATTAACTGTAGTTTATGAAGTTTTTGCCAATGGTTATGGTGGAAAAGTTGTAACTTTAATTGGAGTTAATCCAGAAGGTAAAATAGTTAATGCGGTTGTTGCAGATGCAAGCACAGAAACAAAAGGATTTGGTTCTAAACTAATCGGTCATGATTTTAAGATTAATGATTTAGAAGTTGAGAATTTTGATTTTAAAGATATGGCTCAGATTATTTCTGGGGCTACTGTTTCATCAGATGCAGCAGGAACTGGAATTAATGCAGCGATAAATCATTACAAGCAAAATAAGAATATTTTAATAGAAATGGTGGTGAAAGCTAATGACTAAATCACAAAATTTATTAAAAGGGATTTGGAAAGAAAACCCCATTTTGGTTTCAGCTCTTGGAATGTGTCCAACTTTAGCTATAACTACAAGTTTAGAGAACGCTTTAGGAATGGGAGCTGCAGTTTTATTTGTCTTAGTTCTTTCAAATTTAATTATTTCTTTAATTAGAAAGATTGTGCCTAGTCAAATTAGAATTCCTGTTTACATTGTTGTTATTGCAACTTTAGTTACCATTGTTGATATGCTTATGGCTGCATATCTTCCAAGCCTTCATATGTCATTGGGTATTTTTATTCCTTTGATTGTTGTTAACTGTATAATATTAGGAAGAGCAGAAGCGTTTGCTTCTCAAAATAAACCTCTAGATTCTGTTATAGATGCAGTTGGTATGGCTATCGGTTATACTTTAGTCTTAGCATTTATCTCAATCATACGTGAAATTTTAGGTTCAGGAACAATTACTATTTGGAAAGATTTATTATTAACAGTTAACCCTGATGGGAAATTTGATTTTTTCTCTTCATTCTTTGTTTCACCAGCTGGCTCATTTATCGTAATTGGGATAATTTTTGGCATTTTTGCTATTATTAACAAAAAACGAGAAGAAAAGAAAAAAGAAGCTTTGAAAGCAGAAAAGGTGAGTGAATAATGGGACTTATTTCAATAGCATTTAGTGCGATTTTAGTTCAAAACGTTATTTTATCGAGATTTTTAGGAATCTGTCCTTTTCTAGGAGTTTCTAATAAATCAAAATCTTCAATTGGAATGGGGCTTGCAGTTGTTTTTGTAATTACACTTTCTTCTGTAGTTTCATGGTTAATATATTATTTATTACTTGATGCTTTTTCAATGACTTATATGAGAACTATAGTTTTCATTTTAGTAATTGCATCTTTAGTTCAAATAATTGAAATGTTTTTAAAGAAATTTATTCCGTCACTTTATAAAGCTTTAGGAATATATTTACCCTTAATAACTACAAATTGTGCTGTTTTAGGTGTTGCAACTTTAAGTATTGATAATGGTTATAGTTTATTAGAAACTCTAACTTTTGCGTTTGCTTCATCTGTTGGCTTTTTACTTGTAATTTATATCTTTTCAACATTAAGAGAAAAAATGAATAGAAATGAAAATAGTTTTTCTGGAATACCTATTGCTTTAATTACTGCTGGAATCATGGCAATGATTTTTGCAAGATTTGCGGGGGTAATTTAAATGATAGTTTTAAGTGCTTTTACAGTTTATATATTACCTGCTTTAGTTTTAGCTGGTGTTGGTGCAATATTTGGTTTATTTATCGGGATTGCTGCAAAGTATTTTTATGTAAAAGAAGACAATAGAATTCAAGAAGTACAAGATATGTTACCAGGATACAATTGTGGTGCTTGTGGTCATCCAGGTTGTGCCGGATTAGCGAAGGCAATTGTTGAAGAAGGAGTAAACCCAAGATTATGTAAACCAGGAAAACAAGAAATGGTTGATGAAATAAAAAAATATATGCTAGAAAACAAAGGGAATGAAAACGATTAACATTTTTATGCAAGTGTTTTATTTTCTTGCTATTTATTGATAAAAGTGGTAATATCTCTATGGTAAAACATTTAAAGGAGGATTTAATAAATGTTTAAAAATTTTGGAAAACTTATTGCAATTGTTGTAATTGCATTGTCTTTATTCGTATTAGTTGGTTGTACAAAAGATTCAATTTCTTTTGCTGATGAAAACTTAGCTATGGTGGTTGGAGAAGAAAAAACTCTTAGCCCTGTATTAAGTGATAAAGCTCTAGTAGTAGAATATGAAGCAACACCAGCTGATGCTGTTACTTTTGTTGGAAATAAAATTACTGCAGTTAAAGCTGGAACTGTTACAGTTAATGCTACAATTAAAGATACTAAAATATCTGCAACTCTTACAGTAACAATTACTGAACCTGTTGAAAAAACTTATGCTGCTGATGGAGTTTATTCTGCATTTGAAGCAAGCACTAATTATGGTGCGCCTATGTTAACAACTGTTAGTGTTACTATTACAAATGATGAAATTGCAAGTTTCTATATTGACTGTGTTCAATCTACAGCGGTTAAAACTGATGATGTAGTTACAGATTACAATTTTAATCAAAAATCTAAAAAAGAATTAGGCTATTTATATGGAATGCACAACACTCCAAATGCTGAAGAAGAATATACACCACAAGATCTTTCAACAACTGAAGGAATGGCTGCATATAAAGCATATCTTGTAAAAGCTGAATTAAAAGAATGGTTTGAACAAGCTGCTCTAATCGAAGCTTATTTCGTAGCTAACGGAACTGATTTAGAATATAATGAAGCAGAACAAATTTCTAATATTACAGGAGTTACTGTTAAAGATGGTAGTTATTCAAAACTTGCTAAAGAAGCGGTTGCAAATGCAGCTACAGGAAAAGCAGTATCTGTTATCTCAGCAAATGCTCATGATGTTATTTGGGCTGAAGGAACTGTAAGTGCTGATGGAAGTTTCTCTGCTTTAAAGTTAAACACTTTACAAGGAAGACTTGTTGAAGGAGCTTATACTTGGGATGCACAGAACAAACAAGAAAAAGCTTATTTATATGGAATGCATAATACACCTAATGCAGAATTAGAATATGCACGTCAAGATCTTTCAACAACTGAAGGAATGGCAGCTTATAAAGCATACCTTGCAGAAGCTGGAAAATTAGAATGGTTTGAACAAGCTGGATTAATTACTGAATATGTTTTAGCAAACGGAGTAGCTGGTTTAGTTCTTGATGGAACTAATTTAGATGGTTCAGTTGAAGCATTATCAGGAGTTACTATTCATGCAAATGGTTATGTAGCTGTGTTAAAAGCTTTATATACATCATTTCCAAACGCGTAAATAATTTATATAATTAAGGCAGGATATTTCCTGTCTTTTTTCTTTTATAATTTCTTTTAGTTTAACTCAAAATCTTTACAAAAATGCTTATATATGCTATTATATAAGGTAGCATATTAAAAGGAGCTTATTATGAAAAAGTTAACAATGGAACAATTAGTATCTAATTTAAAACATTTAGGCTTTGTGTATCAAGGCAGTGAAATATATGGTGGTTTAGCAAATACTTGGGATTATGGTCCCTTAGGAGTTGAACTACTTAACAATATAAAAAAGGAATGGTGGAAAACATTCATTCAAGCCTCCCCTTATAATGTTGGCATGGATAGTGCTATATTTATGAATCCTGACGTTTGGGTCGCTAGTGGTCACGTTGGTGGTTTTAGTGATCCGTTGATTGACTGTAAAAAATGCGGCATGCGTTATCGTGCAGATCAATTAGTTGAAGAACATACAAAAGGCGAAATCACTTGCGAAGGTTGGTCTGATTTAGAAATTATAAATTTTATTAGAGAAAATAAAGTTAGTTGTCCTAACTGTGAAGCTACTGATTTTACAGATATTCGCAAATTTAATTTAATGTTTAAAACTAATCAAGGCGTAATAGATGATAAGAAAAATATTATTTATTTAAGACCAGAAACAGCTCAAGGAATTTTTGTTAATTTTAAAAATATTCAAAGAACAGCAAGAAAAAAAGTTCCTTTTGGAATAGGACAAATTGGTAAAAGTTTCAGAAATGAAATAACTCCTGGTAATTTTATTTTTAGAACTAGAGAATTTGAGCAAATGGAATTAGAATTCTTTTGTAAACCAGGGACTGATTTAGACTGGTTTGATTACTGGAAACAAGCTTGTATAGACTTTCTAAAATATTTAGGTTTAAAAGAAGAACTAATAAAATTAAGAGACCATCAAGCTGAAGAATTAAGTTTTTATTCCAAAGCAACTACTGATATTGAATTTTTATATCCTTTTGGTTGGGGAGAACTATGGGGAATTGCTGATCGAACTGATTATGATTTAAGAGTTCATCAAGAGTTTTCTAAAGAATCATTAGAATATTTTGATCCGGAAACTAATTCAAAATATTTACCATTTGTAATTGAACCAAGTGTTGGTGTTGGCAGATTATTTTTAGCAGTGTTAACATCAGCATATGATGTTGAAATATTAGAAAATGGCGATGAAAGAGAAATATTTAGATTTACTAATCAATTAGCACCAATTAAAGTTGCTATATTACCGCTTGTAAATAAATTAAAAGATGAAGCTTACAAAATCTTCGAATTATTATCTAAAGAATTTATGTGTCAATTTGATACAAGTGCAGCTATTGGTAAAAGGTATAGAAGACAAGATGCTATTGGAACTCCTTATTGTGTAACTTTTGACTATGATTCTTTAGAAGATAAATCTGTTACAGTACGAGAACGAGATTCAATGGAACAAGTGAGGATGCCAATTACTGATTTAGTTAAATACTTAGCGGAAAAAATGAAATAAAAAAGGAGAAAATAATAATGAGAATACCTGAAGAAACTATCAAAAAAATTATTGATAAAGCAGATATTGTTAATATTATTTCTTCACGAATCAAAATTGATAAAAAAGGAAAAGATTATGTTGGAATTTGTCCTTTTCATGATGATACTAATCCTTCGCTTTCAGTTTCACCAGACAAAAAAATATATAAATGTTTTAGTTGTGGAGCCGGAGGTAATGCAATCAACTTTGTAAAAGAATTTGATCATATATCATTTATTGAAGCAATACAAACAGTCGGTAAAACTGTTGGAGTAGAAATAGAAACTGATTTTTCTGTTGATCAAAATGTTTTACGATATCGCCTCTTAATGGAAGAAGTTACTAAGTTTTACAGTGTTTATTTATCAAGTACTCATGAAGGAAAAAAAGCTTTAGAATATTTAAAAAATAGAAATATTGATGAAGAAATTATTAAGAGATTTAAGATTGGCCTATCTAGTAGAGATAATGATTTGCTTTATCGCCAATTTAAGGACAAATATTCAGAAATTGATTTAATTAATACTGGTATGATTAGAAGTAGTCAAACAGGCAGTAAATATTTTGATGCTTTTAAAGGCAGGATCATGTTTCCTCTAACTGATTTAGAAGGATATATAGTTGGTTTCAGTGGCCGAATTTATGAAAAATCAGAAGAATCTAAGTATATGAATTCTTATGATAATACTATATTTAATAA
>DUUA01000198.1 GCA_012841765.1 Acholeplasmataceae bacterium | reverse complement strand
TTTTTAAAGGAGATAAGCAGTATGTTAAAGAATATAATATTTGATTTAGATGGAACTTTGCTTCCACAAGACCAAAATGAGTTTATAAAAAACTATTTTTATAGTTTAACTAAAAAGTTAGTATTATTAGGCTATGATTCAGAAAAGTTTATCAAAGGAATTCAAATTGGAACTAATGCCATGATTCAAAATCACGGTAAAGAAACTAATGAAAAAGTTTTTTGGGATGTTTTTGAAGAAATTACTAATTATAAAAAGGATATAATTAGCGAGCATTTTATGGATTATTACATTAATGAATTTAATGAATTAGGAGCATCAGTTAAACCGTATAATGGTCTAAATGAAGTACTATTAAATCTAAAAGAAAAAGGTTATCAGTTAATACTTGCAACAAACCCTTTATTTCCTCCAATTGCCACGCAAAATAGGATTAAATGGGCAGGGATTGATAGTGATGTTTTTAGTCATATTACTACATATGATAATTCTTATTATTCAAAGCCAAATATTAAATATTATCAAGAAATATTTGACGATTTTGAGATGTTACCAGATGAATCAATAATGATCGGAAATGATATGATTGAAGATCTTGTAATTACAGAACTTGGCTGTGATATATATATTGTTACTGATAATTTAATTAATAAGGATAATCTTGAATTACCAGAAAAATCTTCTAATGTGGTAGAATTAATTAATTATTTAAACAAATTATTAGATAAGTAGGAGAGTTGTTTATGTTAAAAATTAAAAATTTATCAAAAAGTTACGTAACTGAAAAAAAAGCAGTAGATGATGTTAGTATTTCAATTGAGGCTGGGGAAATCTTTGCTTTTATTGGTCATAACGGAGCAGGTAAAACAACTGTGATTAAGTGCATATGTGGAATCTTAGATTTCACAGAAGGTGAAATCTATATAAATGGTAAATCTATTAAGAAAGAACCTATTGCCTGTAAAAAAGAAATTGCTTATATTCCTGATAATCCTGATTTATATGAATCATTAACAGGAATTCAATATTTGAATTTTATTGGGGATATTTATGTAATAGATACTGTCCAAAGAAATAAAGATATAGTTTATTTTTCAGAATTATTTTCAATTAAAAACAATTTAAATGATATGATTTCAACATATTCTCATGGAATGAAACAAAAACTTGCAATTATTTCTGCTTTTATTCGACATCCAAAATTAATGCTTTTAGATGAACCTTTTGTTGGATTAGATCCTAAGGCTGCATATCTAATGAAAGAAGAGATGAAAAAATTATGTGATAGTGGGACTTCAATCTTTTTCTCTACTCATGTTTTAGAAGTTGCTGAAAAAATTTGTGATCATGTCGCAATTATTAAAAATGGTAAGATAATTGCTAGTGGAACTATGAGTGATGTTAAAGGCGATAAATCACTAGAAGATGTTTTCTTGGAGTTGGAAGGATGAGAAACTTTTTAATTTTATTAAAAGTTAATTTTATTAATAATTTAAGAATCAACAGATTTTTAAAAAAGAAACAAGGAAAAACAAAAGTAGCACTTATTAGTTTGTTATTTATAGTTGCTTTGTTGTTTTTCATGGGTATTGGTTTCTTGTATTACATGTTGTTTGCAGATATTTTAAAATCTGAAGGTAAAGTTGAATATATTTTACTGATTGCTTCTTCATTTGGAGCTTTCATGTTAGTTATGCAAACAATTGTCAGGGCTGATGGACATTTATTTAAAGCAAGAGATTATGATATGTTAATGAGTATGCCTATTAATCAAAGAGATGTAGTCTTTAGTAAAGTTCTTTCTTTACTATTTGCTGATTATTTATTTTTCTCGATATTTTTTATTCCTGGAATAATAGTTTATGGAGTTCATACTGGTTTTACTGCCTGGTTAATAATATATGGATTAATTAGTTTAATTGTTACTCCATTATTACCAATATCAATTTTTAGTTTTTTATCTTATTTTGTTTCTTTAATTATGAGAAATTGGAAATATAAAAATATTTTCAAAATAATTATTATGTTTCTTTTTGTTGTTGGGATTATGATGATAAGTATCACAAGTCAGAACATGGAAGATAACCCTGGTCAATTTGCTGAAAGCATGTTTAATTCAGCAAGAGGTATTTATTATCCAGGCTACCTTAATTATTTAGGGTTTATGGGTAATATTGGAGCTGCTTTACTTTACATTGGACTTAATGTTGGATTCTTTTCTATTTTTGTTTTTCTTTTAGGAATAACTTATCAAAAAACAAATTCAAGAACCGAAAAAAGTTTTAAAAAAGAAGAATTTATTTTGGATGATACGATAACAAGTGATGGCGAAATTAAAACATTATTTAAAAAGGAATTTAAAAGATATATTAGTTCACCAATTTATGTATTAAATAGCGGTGTTGGGGCAGTATTATTACCTATTTTATTAGTTGTGATGTTTTTACAATTAAGATCTGGGACTGAGGCAATTGATAGTTCTTTGATTTTTGTGATAATTACAGCAATGGGGTATTTTATTATTACTATTACTTCAACAACATCTTGTACAATTAGTTTAGAAGGCAAACAATTTTGGATAATAAAATCAGCTCCTGTAAAAACAGAAAATGTTTTTATTGCAAAAGCATTAATAAATATTGTTTCTGCTCTACCATTTCTATTGATTGCAATTGTTTTAGCAATTTTTCTAGTGGAATTTAGTTTAATCCAAATATTAATTTATACGACTGTTGTTTTACTTGGTCTATTATTAATTACAAACTTGGGATTATTAATTAATATATTTTTACCTAAAATGGTTTGGGATCAAGAAGTTAAAGTTGTTAAACAAAGCGCTAGTGTTATAGTTTTAATGCTATTATCTTTTATACTTGATGTTTTACTATTTGGGGCAAGTATAATTGTAGGAGTTTTAAGTTCTGTATTTTTTGGAATAATATCATTTATAATTCTTTCAGTAATAACAAATATTATTGTAATTGTCTTATTAAATACTGTTGGTAAAAATAAATACGAAAGAATGAGTGCATAAACATTAAAAGGTGAGCTTAAATTAGCTCACCTTTTTTGTTTCTACAAACAATTAAGAATCTATCTTCAATAGATTCAAAATATTTATTGTTTTTAATTATTTGTTCTATTTTCTCTAAACCATCAAAAGAATTTTCGGCGGAAAAATTTGGGAATTCCCATTCAATGATTTTGGCCATAAAAATAACAGCATCAATTGTCAAATATTTTATGGTTAATAATTTCTCTTTAGCATCTAAAATTTCAAAATTATTAGTAATAAATTTTTCTAATTCTTTATTTAAAGTAAATGATTCATAGTCTCTTTTAGCCCAAGGAGTTAAAATTTTTATCATTGGTTCATTATTGTGAGAACCCACTTGTTGAGTAATGAATAAACCGTTTGGTTTTAAAATTCTTTTGATTTCTTTAATATCATATGATTCGTGACGATTAATAATAATATCAAATTTTTCATGGGGATATGGAAGGTTTGAATCATGTGTATAATAGCTAACATCAATTCCCAAAGAAGATAAATTTCTAATAGCTAGTTGATAATTAGGATAGTAGCCTTCGGTTGCATAAGTGTTCTCATAAGGGTGATTTATTAGTAAAAGTTTCTTTCCGTCTGCAGTTCCCATATCTAAAAGAATATCATTATTATTTAAATGGTTTTGTATAATATCTAAATAATTCCATGGAGTTTTTTCCTCAATAACTTTTCCTTCTAAAAGAGAGAAATCCCAACCTATCATTTTGCTTTCTTTTTCAATTTTTCTGTATTTTTTTAAAAGCATTTATATCAACTCATTTTTTCTATAAAAATATATAGAAAGTATCAATAAAATAAAAGAAGAGATAAGGAAAATAACTAATGATATATAATTTAATGATTCATTTTCAATAATGTATCTAGAATCTGAAAATGTAAATGGTGTTATGTATTTAAAGAATTTAGTTTTTTCACTAAACAATGAAAGTATGTTTAAAAAATACAAAGCAAAAGGTATTCCAAAAGCTAATCCATTTTTATTACTTATAAAAATTGATATTAAAACAGCTAGTAAATAAATAAAAATATTTACGAAAAGTGGGGACAAAGTTAGCATAACCATTAAACTAAAATCTAAATCATTGCTAATAGCTAGCCCTGTTATGATTACCACACTTGTAGTTACTATTAAAAGAATAATATTAATTAAATTTCCTAAAATTTTTGAAATTAGTATTTTATCTCTTGAAATTGGCTTTGCTGCTAGGTATTCAATTGTCATTTCTTCTTTTTCTTTACCAACAGTTTTAAAACCTAATAGAGAACTATAAATACTAGTTGCTAAAATTAAAAGAACTATTCCTTCAGATTTAACCCAACCCGAAGGGCTTGTTATTGAAGCAATATCCATGTTGAATATTTTTAGTAGTTCTTCTGGAAAAACAGTAATGAGTTGATTTAATAATTCAATATTTTCAGATGTCATTAAACTAGGATACATTACAAAAACTATTAACATAAAGAAGGAAATTACACCTAACCAAATAAGTAATGATTTAAAATTTGTTTTTATTTCTCTAGTAATCATTTTTATGCCTCTATTTATAATAATGCATGAAGATATCTTCTAAAGATGGTTCTTCAATTAGTATTCTTTCTATATCGTGTTTTGATAAGTCTTTGATTAGGTTATTGATATTACCTTCATATAAAAAAGTTGTAAATTCATTAGTTTTAGAAATTATATTATAACCATTAGTTAATTCATCTTTTGTTTTTACTTTTATCATATAAATAGAATTTGATATTAAATCATTGATTGAAGCAACTTTTATTATTTTTCCATCTTTTATAATAGCTACACGATCGCATATTTTTCTGACTTCAGCTAAATTGTGAGAGGAAAGAAAAATGGTTTTACCATTTTCTTTTTCTTCTTTTAAAATTGCATAAAATTCTTCTTTCATTAAAGGATCAAGTTCTGAAGATGCTTCATCCATAATGATCAATTTTGGTGAATGTGCAAGAGCTAGAATAATTCCGATTTTTTTAAGATTACCTAAAGATAAATCACCAATTCTTTTAAAAAGGTCTACTTTCAATCTACCAGCTAAAAGAATTGCTTTTTTTGTTGTATCAAAGGGGTAAAAAGAATCATTAAATTTTATGATTTCTTTACCAGTCATTTCTTTGTATAAATTTATTTCGCTAGGTAGATATCCGATGTCAACATTTTCTTTAAAAGAAAGGCGATCGAGTTCCTTCCCCATAAAATTAATTGTTCCTTCGGTTTTATTAATTAGCCTCATGATACAACGAATTGTTGTTGACTTACCAGCTCCGTTGGGTCCGATAAAACCAAATATTTCCCCTTCGTTAATAGACATAGTGACATTACTAATACCTACTTCCTCACCATAATATTTAACTAGGTTTTTAATTTCTAAAAACTTTTGCATTTTTATCTCCTTATATAATAATTAATACTGTAAATATATTTTACCATAAAATTAAAATAAATTATAAAAAAAAGGAATGTTTTTACATTCCTAAAAAAGAGTTGCTAGAATAGTGCTAATTTTTTCTAATGATAGTTGGTCTTCTTTTGTATAGTTGTTGAAAAGATCACTATCTAAATCAATAACAGCAACAACTTTATTATTTTTAATAATTGGTGTAACTATTTCACTTCTTGATTTTGAAGAACAAGCAATATGACCTTTAAATTCTAAAACATTATCAACAATGATTGTTTCTTTTATTTCAAAAGCTGTTCCACAGACACCTTTACCTATTTCAATTACTGAGCATGCAACCTCCCCTTGGAAAGGACCTAAAAATAATGTGTTATCCTGAACAAGATAAAATCCTGCCCAAGAAGTATTTTTAAAACTTGTTTTTAAGATTGCAGAAACATTAGCTAAATTAGTAACTAATGGGTACTTTTTATCAATTATTGATAATATTATTTGATCTAAGTTGTTATTCATATGTATTAACTCCTTTATATTTTATATTCTTATTATATAAAAAATCTAGTTAAAACCAGGTTTTTAAATTTGTGTTGGGTGACCTATTTTAATACAATTACGCACCCTTGGTGTTTTTTATGCACCCCTAAATTCATGACTTTGTTTAACTTTTCTTTTATTCTATTAAAAAAATTGGTTTTTAGGAATGAATTATTGACGATATTGTTTTTTCATTCTTTTACGTAATACTTCATGAAAAATAAAACTAGGGATCAAACTTACAATAATTAATGAAAGCATGTAGACATTCTATTTTTAAAAGTAAATAAAACTATTAAAAGTCCGACACCAGAAAAGATTAGACCGCTTATGCTTTGAAAATTGTTAACTTTTTTCCATACCGTATTGTTTGATAATGTAAAATTTGTTCTCAATCCAAAAAGGATATATCTGCTTTTATTAAATATTGGAGAAGAAAATACACTTACCACTATAAAAAGTGACCCAGTCATTATATGTAACAGCATTAAGCCAAGCTTCCTCAAAGGCTTCGTTATCAAATCTTCTAATTTCAAATCTTCCCATTGCTGTTAAAGATTCATCGTGTTTTACTGTGATCACATCATTTATTACATATCTTTATCAGAAATTCATTTCTTTTTTTCCACAAGTTCTTTGTGGATTAATGGAAGCATAGCTAGACCACCACCAAAAGTAAATGCTCCTATTTTTAAAAAGGTATAAAAGTTATAAATTACTTCTGTTTTATAATGTTTTTCCCAAATTCATCTTATTTTTGTCCTAAAACAACAAAAAAGGCCCGATACTCATCGTATCAAACCCATTCATCTTCAATGGTGCGGGTAACAGGAATTGAACCTGCACTCCGAAGAACTAGATCCTAAGTCTAGCGCGTCTGCCAGTTCCGCCATACCCGCAACAGAATAATAATAGCATAATTATTTTAAATAATCAATAATATTATTATATTTTTTTAAAAAATGGGGCGACTGATGGGAATCGAACCCACGAATACCGGAGCCACAATCCGGAGCGTTAACCACTTCGCCACAATCGCCACATGGCAGGGGTAGAAGGATTCGAACCCTCATTTACGGTTTTGGAGACCGTTGCTCTACCGTTGAACTATACCCCTAGTACAATGCTTATATATTATACTAAATTGTTATTATTTTTGCAAGTCATTTCAACAAGAAAACAAATGAAAATACTAAATTAATAATTATCAAAAAGCGACAATTATTTATTATTTAATTAATTCTCTTTGAAATAGTAATATTTAATTATATAATAGTATTGATAAAGAAAAGGAGGAAATTTTTTATGAATGATTATGTAAAAGCGATTGATGGGTTATCGATGCTTGTTAAATTGTTGCTTGCTATATTTTTAGATTTTATTGTTTTTGGAATTTATAGAATAGCAAAAGGAAAAGTTGTTTTCGGTTTAATTTGGATTTTTACGGGTGGTCTTTTTGGAATCGGATGGATTATTGATGTTGTAACGATAGTAACTTCTAATAAAATCACATTCTTAGCTTAAATAAAAAGAGATTAGGTAATTAATTTTACCTAATTTTTTAGTTTTATTTATATAATCTTGTATATAATAAA
>DUUA01000022.1 GCA_012841765.1 Acholeplasmataceae bacterium | reverse complement strand
TTATAGTATTTTTCAGAAACTAATTTCAATAATTTTTTTATTTTTAATAATTGCAATCATATACTTAAAAAAAGACCAATTTTTTACGAAATTGGTCTTGTATTATTTAAGATATATTTTTAATCATATATTTTATATGAATCGAAATATTCAATTGCAAAATTTCCCATCTCAATTCCAAGATTATAATTTGGATACAGATTAAAGAAAATACCTTCAGCAGTATAAAAGTCATTATGCTGAAAGTAACCTATTACTGTTAAATACAACATAGCTATGATTAGTGATCTTGACACACCTTTATTACAATGTATGAGCGTTTTAATGTTTAATTGTATGTTTTTTATAATCTTCTTGAAAGCTTATTAACTTTTAAAAAATCTACTTAATTATTATAAAATAGATTTTTTATTAGTGTTTTTTACATCGTTTAATTATACAAAGAACTATTTTAACAATAAAAATTATCTTAATTGTAACATTAACACAAAAGTAATATTTTATTAAATCATAATAGTCATTAGTTTTTGTTTGAAACTTCCTAAAATCACAACAATTATTAAGGTTTAGGAATCCATCTTCCATAAAGAATAATATTTTTTTCAACCATGTTTTTATTAACAAATGGTTCAAATAAATCAGAATCTAAATACCAGCCACTAAATATATAATCATCTAACTTTGGAACATATTCTTTTATTTCTTTTCCTGATTCATATTTGTCAGTAAAAATAAGTGATAGTTCATTATATTCCATTTTTGTAGGATAAAATTTATTTTGAAATGTACCTTCTCCTAATTGGCCTTTATTATTCCAACCCCAAGAAAAGAATCTACCATCTGATGAAATCGCTGATGAATGATATAATCCTAAAGAAATACTTTCAATAAAATCATCATTTACAAAATTCAGAAAGGTTGTAATTTCAGTTGGTGAATATTTATCTATAATAGACGTACCATTCCCTATTTGCCCACAGGAATTATATCCCCATGTAAAGATTCTGTTCTTCAATGTAATCGCTCCTGCATGAGAATAACCAAAATCCACAAACTTAATTTTGTCATCGCTTTCTAAATTAAATTGATTAGTTATTTCAGTTAGTGAAAAAATATCCGTAACATTTGTGCCATTACCAATTTGACCGCTAAAATTATACCCAAAGGTAAACAACCTTCCATTTGAAGTAAGCACAGCAGATTGATATTGACCTAAAGACATCATTTCAAAACTTTCATCTAACTCTAAATTAAATCTACTAGTAATATCTGTTGGTAAAATTCTTTTTTCACTACTTCCGTCTCCCAATTGTCCATATGTGTTACTTCCCCAGCAAAATATACGACCTAGTGAAGTAATAGCTGACGAATGTTGACCACCTAATGATATCTCAATAATTTTTTCATCTCCATTTAAATAAAACGTTTCAGTTATTTCTGTTGGAATACCTACATATCTTACTAAAACATAACCCAGTTGAGCTTCTCGATTATCTCCCCAAGTATATAAACGCCCATTTGAAGTTAGAGCAGAAGATTGAAACATATTTAAAGAAATACTTTTAATGGTATCTCCCTCTTCTAAATCAAATTGACTTGTTATATCTTTCGGAAAACAACTGTTTATTTTAGTTCCATCACCTAATTGCGCGTATTCATTATAACCCCACGTAAACACACGACCAAGTGATGTTAATGCTGCAGAATGATGATAACCTATGGAAATCTTTTCAATTATTTCATTAAAACTTAAATTAAATAAATAAGTAATTTCTTTAGGCGTAGCTACATTTTTTACTGTATTTGTTCCATCTCCTAATTGGCAATATTCATTATCACCAAAAGTGAACAAACGTCCATAAGATGTAAGAATTACAGAATGCAGAGCACCCAAAGAACTATCCTTTATTTTCTCTCCAGGTAATAAAGTAATTTGTGCACCTAAATTATCACTGCCGTAAATATAATAATCAATCTTGTATGAAGCATTAACCCATTTTGCGAAAACAATAATATCTTCTGATGGCATTTTTATAAAATCGAATTCATTTATAAATTCAATATCTAAATACCAACCACCAAAACTAAAACCCTCTTTTTTAGGCTCTTCAAATTCAATCAAAACCTCATCATATTTAACCATCGTAGATTGAATAGGAGATCCACCATTAACATCAAAACTTATTTTGTATTGATTAATTATATAGACCGCTTTTAATGTTATGTTATTGCCTGGCATACTTAATGGCAATTCTTTATCCCATCCTAAAAAAGTATATCCTTCTCTAGTTACAACTGGAGCTTGTAGAGATTCAAAAGCATGTAGATAATAATGCTCCTCAGATAATAAAACAGTTCCATCGCTATCTAAAAACTGCAATTGATATAATCTTGGACTCCATTTAGCGTATAAGTCTATATCTTTTAGTATTTTATTATTAACTACATAAGGTTTTTTAAATTCAGTATCAAAATACCAACCTTCAAAAACATAATTTTCCTTTATTGGTTCAAAAATTTCTAAACTTCTTAATTCAATAGTAAATGTAGAGGGATTATTACTATTATTAATTCCTCCATCTAGCACGTAATTAATCGAATAATAAATTACTTCCCATTTAGCATAAACTACTATTTTTGTATCTTCTTTATTAGATTGTTCTGAAATAGAATTAATAGTGAATGGACGTTCAAAACTGTTGTTATCCCAATACCAATTTTCAAACCGATAGCCATCCTTTGTTGGGTTAATGGGCATGGCAATATCAGATAAATAATCGTATGAAATTGAATTAACGCTAGAACCGCCATTAGAGTCAAAATTAATCTCAATTTCAGCAACTTCTTCATTGCATCCAAATAAAATGATAATTAATAGTAATAGTAAAGGTAAAAAAAATAAATTGTTTCTTTTCATAATAACTCTCCAATATATATTTTTATTTTATA
>DUUA01000197.1 GCA_012841765.1 Acholeplasmataceae bacterium | reverse complement strand
TTTATGACAATCCCAAAGCTGGTATGATTTATCATCGATTAGGTTTTGTAAAAATAGGAACATGGGTAATGTATGAAAAATCTAATTAATTTTAAATAAGTTTTTATAATGATAAAATAGATACGCTTTAAGAGAAGATTAAATATTTTCAATGGATGAATATTAATAAGATGCTTTGGCTAGTTAAAATTAAAAGAGTATTAATAGAGAATATTATTAACATAGAAGGGGTAAAAACAAATAAGCCTATATAAAATCTGTCTATTTTAAGTGCCTATAATATATATTATGATAAACTGAATATAGCAAGGCAATGGCTGCATATAAACGGTAAGTGTTTATATGTGGAGTTAAGTTGGTAAATGGGTGTATTGCTGTAAAATATACATATTTGTTCAATTTCTTTGTTTTTATATATTATATTATTATAAAACACGAGTTGATTTAAGTTTTTTTCATTAGGTATTTGTCTTATATTATGCTCAAGCACGCTTTAAGACTATAATTAGCATGTTCAATAATGTAATTTACTATCTAATCTATATCAAATATGCTCATTTATAAAAAGCATAAAAAAAGAGAGTATTTCACTCTCTTTTTTATGTAAAGTAATATTCTTCTGCATTACAAAACTGTTAGTATATTAAAACACGTTAATAATAAATAAAAATTTTATAGATCACTTACTTCATTCTCAATTAGATGCATATCTAACCATAATATGATATCATTAATAATTATTTCTTTTTCAATATCCTGAAGTATTTCGTGACGCCCTTCATATAATTTCATGTTAACATCTTTTATTTTTAAACGAATATATTCATTATAAAGCTTGTTAACTGATTTCCCCATATTTCCAACTGGATCATCTTTACCGCTAACTAATAATATTGGTATGTCTTTACTTATTAATTCATTGTTATTATTAATCGTAATTAGCATGCTGAAAAAATCTCGGAAAAATGCAGCTGAAAAAATACCACCACAATATTTATCTTCAACGTATTTATCAACTTCAGAATCAATAGTATTTAACCAATCGAAATTAGTTCTATTTGGTTTAAAATTCTTGTTATAAGAACCAAAAGTCATTTTGTCTAATATTTTAGATTTGTGTCTAGGGCCTTTTACTTTTATAATACATTTTGATAATAATCTTGCTGTTCTTAACATTAAGTTATTATTAACTCCAGTGCCACAAAGTATTAATCCGTTTACTTTAGTACTGAATAATTGTCCAAATCTTTGTGCAATGAATGATCCCATTGAATGGCCAAAGATGAATATTGGCAATTTAGGGTGTTTATCTTTAATTTGTTTAAAAACATTAGATAAATCGTTTAAAAGATAATCAAAACCATCTAATTCACTAATGAAACCATAATCTTTATAATCAACAATTGTTTGATAGTGGCCCCTTTGATTATAACCAATCACAATGTAATTATTGTCACAAAGCTTTTGCATAAAACTATCATATCTATCTATATGTTCAGCCATCCCATGTACAATAATAACAATCCCTTTTATTAAATTAGATTCAGGTTCATATAGTCTTCCTCTTAAGATGACATCTTGAGAAATTTTCAAGTCAACTAAAGTCTTACCCATAATTTTCCTCTCTTTCTTATTGAAAATTTTAAAGTTCTTTTAAAAAACTATTTCCAATATCTGGCTTTTTAAGAGAAAAATTTTCAGAGATAGTTGCCCCAATATCCGCAAATGTTTCTCTAATACCTAAATTTTTGCCATTTTCTTTATTATTATAAACTAATAATGGAACAAATTCTCTTGTATGGTCTGTGCCAAAATGAGTAGGGTCATTTCCATGATCTGCAACAATCATTAATAAATCATTATCTTTTAATAAAGTAATTAATTCTTTTAATTCTCGATCAAATTCTTCTACAGCTTCTGCATAACCAACAGGATTTCTTCTATGTCCAAATTTAGAATCAAACTCAACTAAATTAACAAAACAAATTCCTTTAAAATCTTTATTTGCAAATTCTTTTGTGACATTCATTCCATGAATATTGGAAGTTGTTTTAATTGATTGGGTTATGCCTTCGCCATCATAAATATCTTTAATCTTCCCAATGGCAATAACATCCAACTGAGCGTCTTTTAAATAATTTAGAACAGTTTTTTTCGGTGGTGTTACTGCATAATCATGTCTATTAGCTGTTCTTTCAAAACATGTTTTACATTTTCCAATATATGGTCTGGCTATAATTCTTCCGACTTTCCATTTAGGGTTATCTAAAGTGATTTTTCTAACGATAGAACAAATCCTATATAATTCCTTAACAGGAATAGTTTCTTCATGAGCAGCTATTTGTAGCACAGAATCAGCTGATGTATAAACTATTATTGATTTATCCCTTTTTTGTTGTTCTCCAAGTTCCACTAGTATTTCAGTTCCACTTGCTGATTTATTTCCAATAACTTTATAACCCGTTTGTGTTTCTATTTCATGTATTAATTCTTTTGGAAAACCTGTTTCTGTAAATGATGGGAATGATGTTTTTGATTCTATTCCCATAAATTCCCAATGGCCAGTTAAAGTATCTTTTCCTATACTTAATTCTCTCATCTTTCCATAAGAAGCTTTTGCATCTTTAATTGGCTTTGTATTATTAATATCAGTAATATTACCTACACCTAATGACTCTAGTGTTGGAATACTGAAATCTTGTTTGCTGTAACTAAGATGTTTAAAAGTATTTGCTCCTTGATCATTATATATATGGCTCATTTCATCTGAACCAACTCCTAGTGAATCAGCTACTATAATAAAAATTCTTTTATATTTTTCCATATTTCTCACTTCCTAGCTCTTGGATGAGCGTTTAAATATACTTGTTTTAATTTTTCTTGACTAATATTAGTATATATTTCTGTTGTTGAAATGTCTGAATGGCCAAGCAATTCTTGAATTAACCGTAAGTCCAAACCTTGATCAAGTAAATGAGTAGCAAAAGAATGCCTTAATGTGTGAGGACTTACATTTTTTTTAATATTAGCTTCTTTTGAAGCTTTTTTGAAAATTATGCTAAAGTTTTCTCGAGACATTTGTTTTGATTGTCTAGTTAGAAATACATATTCTAAATTATTAAATTTATTAAAAAAGGGTCTAGATTTTTCGAAATAAAGTTCTAGGTATTTTATTGATTCATTGCTAATTGGAACAATTCTTTCTTTATTTCCTTTACCAACAAAATCTAAAAATCTTTTTGAAATTCTCAAATTATTCATCTTTAAATTAACAAGTTCACTAACTCTTAGACCACAAGAATAAGCTAATATCACCATAGTTTTGTTTCTAATTTGCGCTGGAGTCGTTTCTTCCATTGAGTCTATTATATCATCTATTTCTTTAATAGATAGAACTGTCGGCAATTTCTTGGCCTTTTTTGGGGCTTGGATAGTGTTTGCATAGTTATAATCAATAAATTTTTCCTTCATTAAAAAACGATGGAAAGATTTTATTGATGTGATGTTTCTTGCTAATGTAGAAACAGTTAAATGCTTTCTTTTTAAACTTGCAAGATATTTTCTAATATCTTCAATATTAATATCTTTAACATTAAACTTATTTCGGTAAGTTGTTAGAAAATATTCATATTTGCTAAGATCTGAAATATATGCATCAAAGGTAGCTGCGCTAACATTTTTTTCACCACGTAAATAATATTCAAATTCTTTTAAAGCTACTTTAATCTTCATATATATATTATACCTTATTTAATAGTTTTATTTAATTATTATACAAAATATACTAAGATAGAATTAGAAATATAAAATTTATTTTCTGGAATAAATAGGAAATCATCCTTCAAAATTAAAAGTTCTTCTTTTATTAAATCTTTAATAAAAGGGAACACTTCAAAAGGATTTTCATCAAATTTGTTTTTAAATTGATTTACAGAAACTCCTTGTGTTAAACGTAAGCTTATCATAAATTCTTCTTGCATTATTTCGAATTTGTTTAGCTTATCTTCTTCTTTAAATATTAATCTTTTATTATCAATACCTTGGTAATATTTTTCTAAATTGTTTATATTTGTATATCTAGTGTTTTTATAGTAATAACTTGCATTTGCTCCCACGCCTAAATAATAATCATTATGCCAATAGATTAAATTATGTTTAGAATATAAATCATCTTTACAAAAATTACTAATTTCATAATGTTTGAATTTTTTTGATTTCATATAATCGACAATTTTATAATAAAGTTTTGCTTCTTCGTCTTCATCCATTAACTTAAATTCATTTTTTAAATATTTATGATATAAAACAGTTTTTTCTTCTAGTATTAAAGAGTAAAGAGAAAAATGCACAATACCCAAATTAATTAAATAATCGACATCGTGCTTTATTCTTTCAAAATTATCTTCATAAACAGCATACAATATATCACAATTAATATTATTAATAGCATTATTTTGGAAATGAGTAATCGCTTTTGTAACTGTTTCAATATTATGTTTCCTATTTAGAAATTTTAATTGATTTTCATTTAATGATTGAACACCCATACTGATGCGGTTAATTTTCATGTTTTTAAACAATTTTGCTAAATCATCAGTTATATCTTGAGGATTTACTTCTATTGTGTATTCAATCACGTTATGTAAATCGATTATCTTTTTAATCGTGTGCAATAATCTTTCGAGATTTTTAGTAGAGATTGAAGAAGGTGTTCCACCACCAATGTAAATTGTTTTAATGTTTTTTAATAAAGGTTCTTTGATATAAAGCTCTTTTATTAAATAATCAATATATTTAGTCTTTGTTTCTTCTTTAGCAATCATTTTATAAAAGTCACAGTAAGTACAAATGTTATTACAAAATGGAATATGAATGTATAAAGCTTCTATTTTTTTATTCATCTTCATCAATTGAAAGGACTGCTAAGAAAGCTGATTGAGGAATTTCAACATTTCCAATTTGTTTCATTCTCTTCTTACCTTCTTTTTGTTTTTCAAGAAGTTTTTTCTTTCTAGAAATATCTCCTCCATAACATTTAGCAAGAACATTTTTGCCAACAGATTTAACCGTACTTCTAGCTACAATTTTTCCACCAACAGCTGCTTGAATAGGAACTTCAAATAATTGTCTCGGAATAAGAGTTTTTAATTTTTCAGTTATAATTTTACCTCTTTTATAAGTATTATCACGATGGGTAATAATACTTAAGGCATCTACTTTTTCTCCATTTAATAAAATATCCATTTTTACAAGATTTGATCTTTTATATTCAGATAGTTCATAATCAAATGTTGCATAACCTTTAGTTGACGATTTTAAACGATCAAAGAAATCATAAATAACTTCTGATAAAGGAAGTTCATAAGTAATTGTTACTCTTGTTTTATTTACATAAACCATATCTTTAAATTGGCCACGTTTATTTTGACATAATTCCATTATCGGACCTACATAGTCACTGGGAGCCATTACTTTTGCAATAACGTAAGGTTCTTCAATATGGTCTATTTTACTTGGATCTGGGAATGAAGAAGGATTTTCAATAAATAAAACTGTTTTATCTTCTAAAAATATTTTATAATCAACTGACGGAGCAGTTAAAATTAAATCAATATTGAATTCTCTTTCAATTCTTTCTTGAACAATATCCATATGAAGCAAACCTAAAAAACCGACTCTATATCCAAAGCCAAGCGCTTGTGAAGATTCAGGTTGGTATATTAGTGAAGCATCATTTAATTTTAATTTTTCTAAAGCTTCTTTTAATAATTCATTTTCTTTGTTGTCGATTGGAAACATTCCAGAATAAACCATGGGATTTAAAACCCGGTACCCTGGTAATTTTGTACTTGATTTGTCATTAAAATGAGTAATAGTGTCACCTACGTGAACAAAATCAATTTCTTTAATTGCTGCTACAATGTAGCCAACATCTCCTGGTAGTAAAATATCTCTAGCAACTTCACCAGGCGAGTGTACGCCAACTTCCGTTACTTCAAAAGAGCCTTTTGTTGACATCATATAAATAATGTCTCCTTTTTTTATACTACCATTAACAATTCTCACTAAAGGAATAACCCCTCTATATTGATCAAAGTATGAATCAAAAATTAATGCTTGTAATGGCAATTCAGGATCTCCATCTGGAGCAGGAATTTTATGAACAATTTGTTCTAAAATATCTTCAATTCCTATTCCGTCTCTTGCACTTGCAAGAACAGCCTCACTCGCATCAATTCCAACAATTGATTCTATTTCTTCTTTTATTCTATCTGGGTCAGCATTTTCTAAATCAATCTTATTAATTACAGGAATAATTTCTAAGTTGTTGTCAATTGCTAAATAAGCATTTGCAAGAGTTTGGGCTTGAACACCTTGAACAGCATCAACTAATAATAAAGCGCCTTCACAAGCTGCTAAGCTTCTGGATACTTCATAAGTAAAATCAACATGCCCAGGAGTATCTATTAAATGAAAAATGTAGTCTTGACCATCTTTTGCTTTATATAAAACTTCACAAGCCGTTAATTTAATAGTGATGCCGCGTTCTCTTTCAATATCCATTGAATCTAAAAGTTGACTTTTCATTTCTCTAGTTTGTACCGTGTTTGTTAATTGTAAAATTCTATCTGCAAGAGTAGATTTCCCATGATCTATATGTGCTATTATAGAAAAATTTCTAATTTGTTTTTGTCTTTGTAATAATTTATTTCTGTTCATAAATCCATCCTTTAATACTCTTATTTTACCTTATTTTGACCAAAATATCAAGACATTATAAAACCGATCAATTATATCAAAATATAAATAAACTATTTCAAATATAAATTTGATATAATTAAGTTAATGTCTATGTTATAATTATAAATAAGTTAAGGAGCCAACCCATGAAAATCAATTATCCAAATCCATCATTAAATAATTTGAAACCTAAAAAAATTAAATCTTATGGAATGTTATTTGAAGAAGCTTTAAATATTTCTAACGAATATTATCGTAATCAAGATATTGCTCATATTTATAAAAAGCCAACGCCTATTCAAGTAGTTAAAGTCGATTATCCTTCAAGAAATAAAGCGAAGATTGTTGAAGCATATTATAAAACCCCTTCTACTACTGATTATAATGGAATTTATAAAGGAAAGTATATCGACTACGAAGCAAAAGAAACAAATAATTTAAGTTTTAGTTTTACACACATAGCTAATCATCAACTATTACATCTTCAAAATATTGATAAACATGGAGGAATTGCTTTTATAATAATTTATTATCGAAAAGTGGAAAAAGTAATTATTATTGATATAAAAATATTTATGGAATTATATAAATTAGGTTTAGAAAATAAAGAAAAGTCAATAAAAGTTGCAAAAGCTTTGGAAATTGGTGTTGAAGTAAAACTTAAATATTCGCCTCCTATTGATTATTTAAAAGCTTTAGATATTTTATACCAAATATAAAAAAACAATTCTTTATATAAGAATTGTTTTTTGATTTATTAAGTTTTTTCTAAATTAAAGTAGATTATTCTTTTTGACAATAATCCAATTATTAAACACCCAACAGTTGAAGGTAACATATAAATTATATTATAACTCAAAGAAGCAATTAATAGCGAAAAAAAGCTCCCATCCGTTTCCAGATATTCACTAAAAAATATCATTCCGCTTACTACATGAATAAAATATCTCATTAATGATACTATTAAAATCCCAAATAATAAAATAAAAATATTATTTTTTGCTTTGTTTTTAAATAAGCCAGTTAGTCCAATCACAGAAAATGCAAGTAAATAATCAAAAATTATACTTCCCCAATGAAGAAAATAACCATCAATGATAAAATTTAAAAAGCCATAAATTACTCCTGTTAAAATACCATATTTAACACCTCTTCTAAAACCAATAATCATTATTGGTAACATTGTAAGACTAAGTGAACCCCCCTGTGGCATTGTTAAAAATCCAAATGATTTCACAATAAATTCAAATGTAACAGCAAGTGCTATCATTATTGCACTTTCAGTAATACTAATTAACTCCGTATTTTTTTTCATAATACCCTCCAATAAAAAAATCTTTGCTATTGTAAGCAAAGAAAAGCAAAAAACTGATTTTCCTACGCTAGCATTACCTAGATCAGGTTTTGGGTCGTTCCTTAGAACCTCTCAGCATTAGCTCCCCTTTTATACATGTATATTATATCATAGATTTAAAGTTTTAGATAACTTTTTAATCAATTCTCCAATTTATTGGTTTGATATTTTTGCTTATTAAATAATTATTAGTTTTACTAAATGGTTGATGGCCAAAAAAACCTCTATAAGCCGATAAAGGTGACGGATGAAGTGATTCAATAATATAATTATTTTTGATATCAATATATTTTTTATAAGTTTTCGCATAATTACCCCATAATATATAAACAATATTTATTCGGTTTTTATTTAAAACGTTGATAACGGCTTTTGTAAATATTTCCCACCCTTTATTTTGATGTGATAAGGGTTTGTTTTTTTCAACAGTTAATATTGTATTAATTAATAACACACCTTCCTGTGCCCAATTAGAAAGATCGCCATGATTAGGAGAGACTAAATTTAAATCATTAGACAATTCTTTATAAATGTTTCGTAGTGAAGGTGGTATTTTAATATTTTTACTAACTGAAAAAGCTAATCCATTAGCTTCACCAAAATTGTGATATGGATCTTGACCAATAATAACAACTTTTACTTTGTTAAAATCTGTTGTTTTATAAGCATTAAAGATATTATTATAATTAGGAAAAATAGTTTCATTATTATA
>DUUA01000196.1 GCA_012841765.1 Acholeplasmataceae bacterium | reverse complement strand
TTAGAGAAAATAATTTCAGGAAGAATTAAAACTTTATTTGTAAACTCACTATAATTATAGACATTACCATCAACTGTTACATGTTCAAATGATGTTATATTATTTGCTCGATGGATGTTAACTTGATAAGATTTTTGAGATATACCATCTTCTGCTGTTACTGTAATTGTTTCTGTTTTCTTTTGTCCACTTGATAAGTTTACTTGCTTTGTGAATTGATTTTTATTTCCTACAAAAGTTGATCCCTCGTTTGTTAATGACGCACTAATATCTACATACTCGTTAAAATCATCAATTCTTATATTATAAACAAGAATATCTTTATTAAATTCTGGATTTAATACCACTAAAGAACCATCAGGTAATTTAACTGTTAAATCTGATAGGTTTGCGTTTGTTCTAGGAACTGCTCTATTAACTTTTATTTTATATGTATTCTTAGTTAAACCGTCTTGTGCAGTAATAGTGAATATAAATTCTAAGTCTCCAGAGTTAGTTAAAACCCATTCTCCATTAACTAAATTTGTAGTTGTTAGAATTGATTTTTCATCTGACTTTAGAATCGATATTTCATATATTTTTTTATTAAATGAGATAGATCCTAAGTTTAATACACCTATTGTAAAATCAGATTCACTGTATGAAACACCGTCTATATTTACATGGTCAAAAGTAGCTATGTTATTAGCTCTTTGAATATTTATTTGATACTGTTTAACAGTTACACCATCTTCTGCTGTTACTATAATGATTTGAGTCTTCTTATCACCACTATTTAATGTTACTCTTTGATTAAATGTAGTTTGATTTCCTGTGAAATAAGATCCTACATTTTCAAGGCTTGCTGATATATCAACATATTCATATGTATCATCAATTCTTAAGTTATATGTTAAAGTGTTTTTATTAAAAATTGGAGTTAGATTTACTGTAGTTCCATTTGATAAAGTAATTGTTAAATCTAATAAATCAGCATTTATTCTTGGTATTTCTCTTAAAACTTTTATTTTATGATCGTTTTTAGTTACTCCATCTTGAGCCGTAATGGTAAATTCAAATTCTAAATTACCACTTTGATTTAATATCCATTTTCCATTTGAAAGATTTGAGGATGTTATTGCTAGTTCATCTTTTTTAATTATATCTATTTCAAACTCTTTCTTTGAAAATGGAACATTTGGAAGAGTCAATATTTTATTTGTAAAATTTGCTAAATGATGAGTAGTTCCATCTATTACGATGTAATCTAAATCTGCATTATTGTTTGCTCTTTGTATATTAAGTTGATAAATCTTCTGGGTTATACCATCTTCTGCAGTTACTGTAATAAATTGTGATTTCTTCTCACCACTATTAATAGTTAATAAATTTGAGTAACTAGATTTATTTCCAGAAAAATATGAACCTTCATTTGGAATGGTTGCATTTATAGTTACTGATTGATGTTGATCATCAATTCTTATATTATAAACAAGAATATCTTTATTAAATTCTGGATTTAATACCACTAAAGAACCATCAGGTAATTTAACTGT
>DUUA01000195.1 GCA_012841765.1 Acholeplasmataceae bacterium | reverse complement strand
TGAAAAAAAACATATATAACTTTTACTATATTTTCTATATAATAAATAATTCTAAAAATTTAATGAGAATATTTCTCCATCATTTAATTAATATAATTTGTTTAATTATTTTCTTAAATGTTTTTTACTTTAATAATGATATCATGTGAAGAAAGATACCCAGTTGATAAAGCAATCGTAACATTATATCCTCCTATTGGACCATGTAAATCGGTTGTTTCACCTATAAAATAAAGCCCACTCACATTACTAACTTCCATAGATTTTGGATTTAATTCCTTTAAATCAATACCACCTTTATTAACATAAGCCTTTTCCCTATCTTCTACTTTATCAATAATAAACTGATAATTTGTAAAATTTTTACAAATATCAATTAAATCTTTTTTCTTAATTTCAATAATTTTTTTTGATTGAATATTTAATTGTTTTAATAAAACTTCTACAATTTTTTTATTTGTATATAGTTCTAATACTTTATGTAAAAGTTTATCCTTTTGGTTAAACAAATTATTATAAAGTTCTTGTTGTGTTTGATTTATAAAACCAAACTCGATAATAGATTTTTTATTAAGTAAAATATCTTGATAAATAAATTCAGATAAATGCATTATAACCGGACCGCTTAACCCAAAATGCGTAAATAAAAGATCACCATTAAATGATTTATTTAATTGTTTTATATTTACATGACATCCTGATATAGATGTTCCTTGTAATTGATTAAATTCTTCAACAACTTGCTTTGAATAGACATAGGTTTCTGCAGGTGTAAAATCATTATATTTAATATCAAAATGTTGTGCAAAATTAAGGCCGTCTCCACTACTTCCTGTTGATGGGTAGCTCTTTGAACCAGTTGCAACAATTACATATTTTGCCTGATAAATATTATCTTTTGTTAGTACTTCAAAAAAACCATTATTTTTATGAATTTCTTTGACCGCTGCATTAAATTTAATATTTTTTTCTGATAATTCTTTTGTTAGTACTTCTAGTACATTTAGACTTTTTCCAGTTTTAGGAAAATATTTAAAATTATCTTCTAAGATAAGCTCAAGACCTTTTCCTTCAAAATATGATTTAATCTCACTTGGACCAAATTTCTTTAATGCCGGGTATAGAAATTTTTTATGTTGAAATGTTAAAGAATCAATAAAATCCCTCACTGACAAATTATTAGTTATATTACATCTCTTTTTACCAGTCAATAGTAATTTTCTTCCGTAAGTATCATTCTTTTCTACAAGAAGATAATGTATATTTTCTTTTTCTAATTGGTTTGCGGCCATGAGCCCTGCAGGACCACCACCAATAATAATAACTTCATATTTCATTAATACATTCCTTTCATAAAACTATTATTATTTATTATACTATATTTCATCATTATTAACACATTAAATTATTATAAGCCAATTGGATATAAGTTTAAGCAATATTTTCTTAAACAATCACTATAATCTTTTTAAACATTAAATGTTAAATATAAACCATACGCTCTATATCTTTCTTTAACTACTTTTTTACATCATTAAATAAAAATTGTTTCTGATTAAGTGATTTGCTTTTCTTTTTTCTTTAGCAAGTACTAATAAATGATTACACTTATCAATAAAATCTTTTGTTTTAATTCTTTTCCGTTTACAATTAGCTAAACTAAATTCAAAATTCTTTTTCCATACTCATTTTCATTTTTTTCCTTTTCTATTAAAAAAAAGCCATCATTATTGATGGCCCCAAAATAGTCAACTTACTTTAAACCATCAATCAAACTTTAGCACCTTAATATAATATCAGAGGTTGCTGAAAGGTCATAGAGCTTGTCTCTCCCTTCTCTTTATGATGTTTTTATACATTATTTTGATTTGATTGCCAATTATAGTTTAATTGATTATTTAAAAGTTAAACTAAAAAATATCTATTTTCTTAAATAAACTAAAAATTTATTATTACAATTTCATTTCAACGTTTCTTGAATTTCCCTTAAGTACAACAAGACTT
>DUUA01000194.1 GCA_012841765.1 Acholeplasmataceae bacterium | reverse complement strand
TAATTTTTTTAATATTATTAGTTTTTAGAAGGTTTTCTTCGTAAATTTTTAAATCTTCTAAACAATCTTTAGTCAATACATTCATATAATAATTAAATTTTTTATCTAATTCCTTTAATTTTAAATTAAAAGTGTTCTCTAAATCTTTAATTTTATTTTCTAATTCTTTTTTATTCATATTTACCTCAAATTTAAAATCTGAAATTACCTCTACCTTTTCCTTTACCTTTTTTCTGTTTTGTAGGTTGTGAATTAAACTTATTTTTATTTAATGCTTGTTTCTTAATATCATCTTCACCCATATTAGAAACCATTTGCATTTGCTTTTTCATATCCTCAAATCGTTTTGTTAACCCATTAACCTCAGGATAAGGCCTTCCTGAACCTTTAGCAATTCTTTCTCTTCTACTTGAACTTTTAGCAAGTAATTGCGGATTTTGTCTTTCTAATGTAGTCATTGATTTAATTATTGCTTCAATATAAACAAATTGTTTTTCATCAATATCTAAACCTTTAATTTGTTTTCCAATTCCAGGAATCATGCCAAGTAATCCTTTAATAGAACCCATTCTTTTTATCATTTTTATTTGTTTTAGAAAATCATCATAATCAAATTTCCCTTTTTGCATTTTCTCAGCAAGTTTTGCCGCTTCTTCTTCACTAACAGCATCTGATGCTTTTTCAACAAGACTAACAACATCTCCCATACCTAAGATTCTACCAGCCATTCTATCAGGATGGAAAATCTCCAATTGGTCTAATTTTTCACCAACACCAATATACTTTATTGGAACATTTGTTAAATATCTTATTGATAATGCTGCTCCTCCACGAGTATCACCATCAAGTTTCGTAAGAATGCATCCAGTTATTGGTAATTGCTCATTAAATGTTGTAATAACATTAATCGCATCTTGTCCCATCATCGCATCAATAGTTAACAATATTTCATCAGGTTCAACTTCTTTAACAATTTCTTCTAATTCATTCATTAATAATTCATCAATATGAAGTCGTCCAGCTGTGTCAATAATAGCTAAATCAAAACCATTTTGTTTTGCAAATTTTATTCCTTCTTTGACTATATCAATAACTTTATGATCAGTTCCCATACTAAAAACGGGAATATTTAATTGTTTTCCCACAGTTATTAATTGATCAATAGCAGCAGGTCTATAAATATCGGCTGCAATCATGATAGGCTTGCGATGATCTTGTTTCCTTAAAAATGTTGCTATTTTCCCACAATGAGTAGTTTTACCTGCCCCTTGAAGTCCAACAAGCATAAATGTTGATAACCCACCAGCTTTATAAACTACTGGTGCAGCTTCATCACCCATTAAAGATTTTAGTTCTTCATGAACTACTTTTACAACCATATCTCCAGGTGCTAAAGATTTCATAATCTTTTCCCCAAGAGCTTTTTCTTTAACTTCAGCTGTGAATTTTTTTACGACTTTATAATTTACATCTGCCTCTAGTAAAGACAAACGTATTTCTCTCATCATTTCGTCAATATCTTTTTCATTTAATTTTCCACGTCCAGTAATACGACGTAGTGACATCTGAATTCTTTCAGATAAACTTTCAAATGGCATAATTTCACCTACTCTATATTTTGTAATTTATTTATAATTTCATTTATTTTATCTTCATTAAAGTTTTTATATTCAGCAAATAACTTCTCTCTTTTTTGAAATTTATCTAGAAGTCCTAATTTTTTTTCATAATTTTCTAGCAATTTATATACTTTACTAATACTATCATAAACTGCATTCCGGCTAACTTCGTGGTTTATTGCTATTTCAGCTAAAGATAAATCATCAAAATAATAATCTTTAAAATAAATTTGTTGTTTTTCAGTTAACAAATCTCCATAAAAATCATAAAGATTAATATAATATTGTTGTTTTTGTAATAAATTCATTTTATTCCTCTTCATCAATTAGTTCTGCAAATAGACCATAAATGTATTGTTCTAAATCAAAATATTCAATATCTTCGATTTTTTCACCTATACCAACAAACTTAATAGGAATATCGTAAATATCACGAATTGCTAAAACTATTCCCCCTTTAGCAGTACCATCAAGTTTTGTTAGAACTACACCACTAACATCAGTAGCTTCAATAAATGCTTTAGCTTGATTTAGACCATTTTGTCCGGTTGTAGCATCAATTACAAGTAGTGTATCTTGAGGGGCATTGGGCACTTCACGAGATATTACTTTTTTTATTTTCTCTAATTCTTTCATTAAATTAACTTTTGTTTGTAATCTTCCTGCTGTATCACATAATAAACAATCATAATTATTTTCTTTGGCATACTGAATAGCATCGTAAATTACACTAGACGGGTCCGATCCTTCTGGTTTAGAAATCACAGTACAGCCCGCTCTATCTCCCCAAATTTGCAATTGTTGAATAGCACCTGCTCTAAATGTATCACCAGCAGCTAAACAAACCTTTTTTCCCTCTTTTTTTAGTTTATACGCCACTTTGGCAATCGTAGTAGTTTTTCCTACACCATTGACACCAACAAACAAATATACATTTAAACTATCTTTATTTTCTATTAAATTGGAATTAACAATTTGCCCTTTTAAATAAATGTCAAACATCTTATCAATAATTACAGATTGTAGTTCTTTTGGTGAAACCATGTTTTGAACTACTTCATCACTTCTTAATTCATCAACAAACTTTACAACTGTATCAACACCAATATCAGACATTATAAATATTTCTTCCAATTCGTCAAAAAAGTCATCATTAACTTCACTAAAATTTTCAAATAATTTCTTTAAACGTAAAAATGAAGGACTCTTTCGAGTCTTTTCCATAGTTGTTTTAAACTTTTCAGCTTCTTGTCGCCTTTTCTTACTTTTAAAAATATCAAATAATCCCATATAACTCTCCATTATTTCTTATATTCATATAATATATTATAACATAATATCATCATTTTTTATAGTCAAAATAATATTCTAATACAAAAAAAATAACCAATAAGGTTATTTTTCTTCTGGCAATTCACTAAAGGTTGCTTTACATTTTGGATATCTAGAACATCCATAAAATGTCTTATCTTTAGCTCTTCCCCTTCTTCCTATTCTTTCAAGAAGAGTTCCTTCGTTACACTCAGGACAAATAATTCCTGTATCAATAGGTATATCTTTTTCTTCTTGTTTTATATAACGACATTTCGGAAAACCTGAACAAGCAATAAATTCTCCATATCTACTCCTTCTAACTACTAAAGGCAGAGAACATTCAGGACATAATTCATCAAGAAATTTCGGATAAATTTTTTCCATTTTTTCTTGTGCCTCATCCAAAATTGGTTTATAGCTTTGATAAAACTTATCTAATTCTTCATAAGAAACTTTTTCACCATTTGATATTTCATCTAAAGTCTCTTCCATTTCAGCTGTATATTTAACATTAATAATATTGCTAAAATATTCATTTAACTTATCACTTGTTAAAATGCCTTGATCTGTAGGAATAAAACTTTTTTGCTCAGTTTGAATATAAAATCTTTTTTTCAAAGTATCAACAACAGTTGAATATGTTGAAGGCCGTCCAATTCCTAGTTCTTCCATTTTCTTAATTAATTTAGCTTCAGTATATCTTGCTGGAGGAGAAGTAAATTTTTGTTCTTCTTCAATTATATATTGTTTAATCTCATCCTTTTCTTTAAAAGAAGGTAATTCATTATCTGAAGTAGTTTCAAACTGGCCATAAACTTTTAAATATCCATCAAAAATTATCTTACTACCATTAGCCTCAAACTTATAGCCATTATTGGCAATTGTTATTTTACCATCCTCAGCAACTGCATTGCTCATTAAAGTTGCAAGAGCTCGAAAGTAAATCAAAGAATATAATTTATATTCATCAGCACTTAAATATTTTTTAATTTCTTTAGGATTATACTCTAAATTTGTAGGTCTGATTGCTTCATGGGCGTCTTGTACATTTTTATCTTTTTTAACAGCTTCTTTATAACCTTTATAATAGTTTTCACCATAATTATCAATAATATACTTTTTCCCATCTTCAATAAAATCATCAGATAGTCTTTTTGAATCAGTTCTCATATAAGTTATTAATCCAACACGTTCTTTTGCTACTTCTATTCCTTCATATAACTTTTGAGCAACCATCATTGTTTTTTTAGAAGAATAATTAAATTTTGATGATGCATCTTGTTGTAAAGTTGAAGTAATAAAAGGGGCACGTGATTGTTTTTGTCTTTCTTTAGCTGTAATAGATTCAACAATATATTTATCATTTAATTCCTTCAATACATTATCTGTATCTTCTCTTGATTTAAGTTCGATTTTTTCATCATTAAAGGAAATAAGTTTTGCTTTAATCTCTTTTTTCGAATGAGTAAAAGTTCCATAAACTTCCCAATATTCTTCTGGGATAAAAGCTTGATGTTCTTTTTCTTTATCGACAATTAATTTTAAAGCTGCAGATTGAACTCTACCAGCTGATTTTGATCCTATTTTATTTTGTAAAAGTTTAGATAAACTAAATCCAATTATCCTGTCTAATATTCTTCTAGCTTCTTGAGACTTAACTAAGTCCATGTCAATCTCTCTACCGTTTTCTAAACTATTTACAACTGCTTTTTTTGTAATTTCATTAAATACTATTCGCTCATAATTATCGTTATTCAAACCTAAGACTTCAAATAAATGCCAAGAAATTGCCTCTCCTTCTCTATCTGGGTCAGTTGCTAAATAAACTTTTTCAGCTTTTTTTGATTCCACTTTTAGTTCTTTCACAATTAATTTTTTATCAGTTTGAACTCTATATTTAGGTTCAAAATTATTTTCAATATCTACTCCGTAACCTCCAAAGCCACTTTTAGTAAGATCTCTGATATGACCTTTACTCGATTTAACAGTAAAATCATCGCCTAGATATTTTTCAATTGTTTTTGATTTTGCCGGACTTTCCACAATAACTAGATATTTAGCCATACCATTCACCTCCAGTGGTTTTGATTATAACACTATAATATTATCTATGCAATGATATTAATCTATTTATTAATATAAAAAAGCATAATTAAATGCTTTTTATATTTTTTATTATAAATATTTCTTAACAGGTGCAAAGCTTTTTCGATGAATTTCACAAGGACCAAATTTTTGTAATTTCTCTAAATGTAATTTAGTAACATATCCTTTGTGTTTCTCAAATCCATATTCCGGATAAATAAGAGCCATTTTTTCCATATATCTATCTCTAGAAACTTTAGCAAGAATACTTGCAGCAGCAATATTACTGCTTAATGAATCTCCATGAATAATTGAAACATATTTCGTCTCAATATCTAAAGGCATAGCATCGCTTAAAATAATTTCCGGTTTTATTTTTAAATTATTAATAGCCTCAACCATTGCTTTTTTACTTGCTTTATAAACATTTAATAAATCTACTTCCTCAACATCAATAAAAACAATGCTATAGCTTAAAGCTTTATCCGTAATTAAATCAAATAATATTTCCCTATTCTTTTTGCTAACTTTTTTTGAATCATTCAATAAATCTACTTGTAAACCCTTTGGTAGTATTACAGCTGAAGCAACTAATGGCCCTGCCATTGGCCCGCGTCCAGCCTCATCACAACCAGCAATTAATGTATAGCCTTCTTGATTAAGATTTAGTTCATATTCATATAGACTATTCATAATCTTCTGTTTTGTCCAAGGAAATCCTTCCTATTCTTTCATTTCTAAAATCAACTATTAAAGCATCTATTGCTCTATCTAAAAACACTTCATCAGCATTGAAAAAACCTCTGCTTCTTGCGATATGTTTTAAGATTTCATCATTAGACATGCTAACTTCTACACCGTACCTTTTTATCAATAAATTAGGATATTTAAGTTTAAGAAAATCTAAAAAATATAACCCTAATTCACTATCATTAACAGCTGTATCTTTAATGGCTCCTGTTAATAAAAGTTTTCTCGCGATATCTTTATTTTCAAACTTAGGCCATAAAACACCCGGCGTATCTAAAAGTTCTAAATCTTTATTAATCCTTACCCATTGATTAATTCTTGTAACTCCTGGCCTATTTGCCACAGCAGTTATTTTTTTATTAACTAAAGAATTTATTAAAGTGGATTTACCAACATTAGGTATTCCAACAATCATTGCTCTAATAGGTCTTTCTCGCATACCTTTATTTTTTTCTTTTTCAAGTTTATCTTTTAAAATTATCTTACATTTTTTAATTATATTATTAACATTATATTTTGAAATAGAGTCAACAAGCAATACTTGAATATTTTCTTTTTGAAAATATTTTATCCATTTTGTATTATCAATTGGGTCTGACATTGTTGATTTAGTAAGTAAAATAAGACGAGCCTTATTTTGTAAAATTTCAGCTATCATTGGATTTTCTGAAGAAATAGGAATTCTTGCATCTAGTAATTCAATTACAATATCAACTAATTTTAGATTTTTTTGTATTTCTTTTTTTGTTTTGGCCATGTGGCCTGGATACCATTGAATCATAACACTCTCCTATCTTAGTCTTTTGATTTGAAAAAAACTTTCAAATTTAAAAATAACCACACCTCTTAATTGGTCAAATGAAAAAACGCCCATATCTCTACTGTCAATACTAAATTTACGATTATCTCCCATTAAAAAATAATGTCCTTTGGGAATATAATACTGGTCTTCTATATAATCTAATTTATCTTTAAAATCATAATCTTCAAAAGAAAAATCATTTGTTTTATTATTAATTTCTTGAAAATTAAACTCTGTTACTGTTTGTTTATTATCTTTAAAATATTGTTCATTGACTTCCATTCCATTAATATATAATTTATGATCATAAAACTTAATGTTATCACCAGGAAACCCTATTATTCTTTTGACAATTACTTCTTTGTCACTTAAGCCAGGAATATCCTCATTTAATTCGTTATCATATTCAGCAACAACAATATCAAACCTTTTTATTTTGATATTTGGAGATACTATTATAAAATCACCATCAAATAAAGTATTCATCATTGAATTTTGACTTACTGATGCCGGAAACAAAACAAAAAAGAAAATGATTTCAACAGATAAAATGACTGAAGCAAACAAACTTCCAAAATCACTAAGTATATAAATTATATTTTTTGTTTTAATTTTGTATTTTCCCAAATTCAAAAACCCGATTAATGTGGCAAAAAAAAGTAAAGCAAAACTTAAATAAACAAAAAAACTTTTCACACCACTTCTAGTTTTTCCTAATGTAACAAATAAAATAAAAAATATTAATAATTGTAAGATGATAAAATTTATTTTATTTGTTAACTTATTTTTAAAAATTAAACCATCCATATTTTTTCCTTAACTACCAAGAATTACGTCTAATTCTTCTGAAGTCACTAAGACATTTCTTGATCTACTACCCATACCCTCTGAAACAATTCCCAATTCTTCTAATCCTAGCATAATACTTTGAGCTCTATTAAAACCTATCCCAAATTCTTTTTGAATTCTATTAATTGATGCTGCATCATTTTTAACAACAAAAACAGCAATAATATCAAAAAATTCATCTTCTCGAAAATTAATTTTATTTGTTTCTTCATCTTCGATTCTTTTTTGCAAGTCTTCTTGAGTAAACATATAATTTGGAGAATATTTTTCTGTCAAATAAGTAGTAATTGCAGAAATTTCACTGTCAGTAATAAATGCTCCTTGAAGCCTCATATCTGTAACTCCATCGCTATATAGCATATCACCTTTTCCTAGCAACTTATCAGCACCAGTATGGTCTAATATAACCATTGAATCTACTTGTGAGTTTACAGCAAAAGCAATTCTTGTTTGAATATTTGCTTTAATGGTTCCTTTAATAATATCTGTTGAAGGTCTTTGTGTCGCTATAATTAAATGGATTCCAGCAGCTCTAGCTTTTTGAGCAAGTCTTTGAATATATTCTTCAACACTATTTCCTGTTGCCCCCATAAGATCTGCTAATTCATCTATAATAATTATAATATATGGTAATTTTTCTATTTTCGGATTCATTTTCGCAAATTCATTATAGGCTCCAATATTTCTTTGTTTAGAAGTTTTAAAAAGCATATATCTCTTCTGCATTTCATCTACTGCCCATTTTAAACCAGCTGCAGCTAATTTAGAATCATTAATTACCGGTGATATTAAATGAGGTATTTCTTCATAATTTGAAAACTCAATAAATTTAGGATCAATTAATAGTAATTTAACATCATCAGGATCAGCTTTATAAAGCATACTAATTATCATACAATTAATACATACGCTTTTACCTGAACCTGTTGTTCCAGCAATTAAGCCATGTGGCATTTCTCCAATATCTAAATAAACAGGATTGCCAGAAATATCTAATCCTAAAACAACATTTAATGGATTACCATCATTTAAAAATTCTTTATTAGTTAAAAATTCACCTAACATAACAAAATCTTGTTTAATATTAGGTACTTCTAGCCCAACAGTTGACTTACCTGGAATTGGAGCTTCAATTCTTAGTGATTTACATTTTAAATCCATTTGTAAATTGCTAGCAATGTTTTTAATCTTCTCTACTTTAACTCCGCCATCAAGTTTTATCTCAAATTGCGTAACAGCAGGGCCTTTTGTATAATATGTAACATGCCCTGCAATATGGAATTCAGATAAAGTGTTATCAATAATTTCTCTTTGTTTATTAACGTAAACTAAATCATCTCCAGATTTTCCTCTTCCCTTCTTTAATAATTCAACAGAAGGAGCTATATATCTTCTCCCAACTTTTCTAGAGACAGTTTGCGGTTTAGGTACTTTTCTACCATTCCACCCATTTTCATCATTGGCAGATTCAGGTAAATTTCTATTTATATGCTTATTTTCAATAAATTCATTTTCATGTTTTTGACCTGTATTTATATTCAAGTCTTCATAGCTACTATCAATTAATTCATCCTCTTGAAAATTTGCTTCTACAAATACAGATTTTGAAATTTCTTGTCTAGAAACAATAGTGCTTGCTGTATTTTGAGAACTTTTAACAATTTTCTTTTTGGTATCATCTTGTTCTTTTTTTAAATAGTCAGGAATTTGGTTTAAAGCTTTTTTACTTCTATTTTCGCTTTCAATAATTTGTGACTTTTGCCCATAAGAATCTTTAAATCTTTTATTAATCTCTTCACTGTTATCTGTTTTAGTGTCTCGAAAAGCTTCATATTGCAATCCTTTATTTCCATATTGAACAAACGGGAAAGATTGATTATCTTTTACGTTTCTTCCAGATATCGGAGAAATAAAACTTTTTTTAGTCTTTTCTGCTTTATTTATTTCTGTTTCATCTTGTTCTTCAATTTTTGGAATAAAAAAATTCTTTTTATTTGATTTCATTTTACTCTTCTCCATCTTCTTCAATTATTTTTTGAATTTCATCAGCTGATTTATCTATTTCTAAATCTAGCCTATCAACAAATAAACTTTTACTATAAACTTTATTTGTTTCTTCTGCTATTATATCAATAACAGTTAAAGAAATTTTATTCAAAGCAGCCGTAAAAGTAGCATCAATCATTAGTTTTTTTATCCAATAAACAGGATTTACATAATTTAAAACTCCACCAACTGTTCTAATAAAATTTCTTACTTTAGTATTAGTAACTGTCTTTACTATTTTATTTTCTTCAGCAACTTTTTTAGCATCAAGAGCATTTAAAATAGATGAAATTCTAATTTCTTTAAGACGTTTTAAAATAGGGCCTTTAAATATTGTGTCAATTCTATCTGAAATATAATGAGTCAATAATAAAACTTCAGAAATTGATAATTCAAACTTAGGATATTTTGAATCAGGATAATAAAATAAAGCAATATCATCAATCAAAGCAAGAGAAATATCTTTAAGTTTAACAATTTTTTCTCCTGATTTTAAATAAGAACATTCTTCAATATATTGATTTCTTGCATTTGTAACACTTCTTTTTAAATCTTCATCATTAATATCAACTTCTTTAATATAACTCAAAGACTTATCATTTTTAAATCTAACAGTTATAAAGACTAGATATGTCATAAGACAAAAAAGAATACCAATTAGTATTCCAAAAAGCAAAGTTAGCAAACTAGACCATGAAAACTCGACAAAGAAATTTTCATATACTTCTCGAAGAACATCACTTATGCTTAAAAACAAATTGCTCACCCCTTTTTATCATTGTATTTATTTTACTACATTTATCACTTTTTTGCAATCATTTATCAATGTCTTATAAATTGTCCTTAAATAAATATTATCCAATAAAACCAATAATTTTGTTTTTAAAATTGAATTTTATTTCTTTTTATGATATTATATAAAAATGAAATGGTGGTATTATGAAAAAACAAAAACATTTAATTGCTGTAGATTTAGATGGAACTTTAATTAAAAACTTTGATGAAATTGACACTAAAAGTTTTAAACTTTTAAAAAAATTATCAAAGAAACACTATGTTGTCTTGGCAACAGGTCGTCCATATCGGTCTACAAAAAAATATTATGATTTATTAAAACTTAAAACTCCAATAGTCAATTACAACGGAGCTTTAGTTCATAATCCTAATGATTCTTCTTTCCCAAAACATATGGGAACTATCAATCGTCAACATATTTTTAAAATTATTAATGATAATAAAGATGTAATTTTAAATATTTTTAGTGAAGTAGAGGATGATATATATTTATGGAAACAAGATGACAGTATTAAACATTACCTTCATAAAGATGGTGGAATTTTACATGTTGGAGAATTTAAAGAAATCTTACACGAGGATCCAAATGGAGCAATTATTTTCTCTAAAATTGGTTCAGAAGAAAAATTAGTAAAGTATATTAATGAGAACTTTACTACTCAATTTAAAATACGGTTTTGGAAAAGTGCAGATTTTGTTATTTCTGAAATTTATTGTTATGATACATCTAAGGCAGTTGGACTAAAACATATTGCCAACTATTATAATATTGATCATAAAAATACTATTGCTATCGGTGATGGACACAATGATATTGAAATGATTGAATATGTTAACAAAGGTTTTGCCATGGGAAATTCCCATCCAGAATTATTAGCTAAAGCTAAACATTTGACTCACACTATCGATAACCATGGCGTATATGAAGCTCTTAAAAAATTAATAAAAGAGAAGCAGTTATAAATTGCTTCTCTTTTTTATATTATTGTCCTATTTTTCTTAACATATTTAAATTTTCATTAAACATATATGATACAAAAGTAGGTAAGTAATGAAAGTATGGTGTAGTATATACTTCAAAAACTCCTAAGTCAATATTACTATTACCATATAAAACAGTAACTTTAAAATATGCTTTATAATTTAAATAACTTGCTATCATTTTAAATGAAGTAGTTTCTTCGCCTATAATTGCTTCATAACTACTATCATAAGTTCTTAATGAATTAAAATTAATCCCATCTTCTGACCAAGTAACTAAATAATTAGTTCCTTCCGGAAGAGAAGCCCAAGAAATCATTATATCTTCATCTTCAAAAACAAAAATATCCTCAGTACTTGGAAGGTTATTTATAAAAACTTCATTTGGAAGATTAATAAATTGTTTAGTTTCAATTCTAAGAGTATCGCTAAAAGCCATTCCGCTTTCATCATATCCAACAACTTTTACATAAATCAACGATTTATCATTTGGTAAAATATACTTCTTTTTTAAAAAATTGTTTTGCTCGAAGATAGGAGAAACACTTAAATCCATGTCATGCCATAAAATATTATTATAAGAATATTGAACTTTATAATTTAAATCCTCAATATCTTTTGCTTTCCACTGTAATGTGATTTCCTTATTTCTAAAAGGAACCTCAAAGAAAGTTAATCCATTGATTTTTCCATAGTTTAAAGAAGTATTAACTTCAATTACATTAGATTCAGTAGATGCTAAATCTGTATGAGCTTTTATTTTTATATAAAATTTATCATAATTCCCAATTTTAAATTCTTGTGTTGGTTGCACATTGGAAGGTGTAAAAGCATATCCTTCTTGTTTCATCGAATTCCAATTAGTCAAATCAGTTGAATATAACACATCATATTCAACATTATTACCATAAATTGAATAAATCGCATCAAAACGAATTTTAATAGTTTCTCCCTTAAATAAATTATCGGTTAAAACTATATTTTGAATTTGTTCTAATTCTAATAATTCACCATCTTGAGCTCCTGCAGTATTAATTGCCAGTGCTTCCGACAAAGTGTTTGATGGCGATAATGCTTTTATCCCATAGTTATAATTACCAGCCATTACATCTTGATCAATATAAGATATTAATCCATCAACTGAATGGTTACCTATTAAATCAATAAGTTGATCTGGTGCATAAGTTAAAGCGCCAGCGCTTCTATAAATAGCATATCTATTTGCATCAACAGCTTCATTAAACTGAAGCTTAAATCCCTGCGAAGTTTTTGAAATATTTAAATTAGAAATCTTCCCAGGAGTAATCATATTATCTCCTAATGATAAAACTTCAGTTGGTAAAGCTTTTTGATGCCAAGCATTTGACATCACCAAATTCATTCTTCCAATAGAACTTTTACTTGCAGCTAAATGTTGATAAGAGAAAACAACAGTACCTGTAATCTTATCTAATTTAGAAATATATCTAACTTGTCTTTCTGCTTCTACAGCAGGTTGTGTTGACCATGATTTATTTACTGTTTTATCAGACATATATAAACCCATTCCTGAGTAAACATTAACATCCTTGTATCTTAATGCCTTATCCCACCAATCCATAACATCAGCAAAACGGGCAGTATTATGGTCAAATGACCAATAGCTTTGTGGTACTAAATAATCAATCCATCCCTCATTTGCCCATAACAATGTGTCAGAATATAAATAATTCCCATAATGAGCAAATCCACTAGTGCTAGAACCGTTTGTAATAGCATTATTATTTTCATCATAAGTAACTATACCATCTCCATCACGATAAATTCCTGAAGGCGAAATTCCAAGTTGTATAGCTTTATGATTAAGAGTGTTATAATTTTCAATTAAATTATGTAAATCTCTAATAAAAATATCAACTTGTTCTCTTCGCCAATCTGCTAATGATAAATTTTTAGGATTGTATTTTAATCTTGTATGTGTATCATCTATTCCAGGAATATAGAAATAGTCATCAAAATGAATTGCATCCACATCATATTTATTAATTAATTCTCTAGTTGTGTCTAATAAAAACTGTCTAACTGCAGGTTCTCCTGGATTTAAAATCTCTCCCCCACTTCCAACTAATAAGTTTTCAGGGTTTGATGCAGCATTATTGCTTTGAAAGCTAGCAGCTATTTCATCTTTTGTTCTTCCGGTTTCACTTGAAGATATTCTATATGGATTCATCCAAGCGTGAAACTCAATACCTCTTCGGTGAGATTCTTCAACTAACCATTCCAAAGCATCAAAATCAGAATCTCCATTATAATATTTAGAAAATGGATTATAATTAGATGGATATAAAGAGTCATTCATAATCCTAACATGATAAATCATTGCATTCATATTAAAATATTCTAAAGTTTGAAAAACAGATGTCATCTCAGCTTTAAATTGTCCTTCACTGCTAAAACCCGTAATATCTCCAGTTAGTGGTGTTACCCATGCAGCACGAAAATCTCTTTCTGGAGTAATATAATCTTTTGGTATCAGTACATTTGTATCAGTACGATAATAATCAACTGGTTGTCCATTTATATCATAAACTTTTTCCATTTCAATAGCTTTTACACTTACTAATCCGCCTAACATAATTGAAAGACCAATCAATAAAACGAAAGTTATACTTTTAGTAAACTTCTTCATAGTAAATTCCTTTCTTTTTATATATAAACATGATTTTTAAATATTTTATAATAAC
>DUUA01000193.1 GCA_012841765.1 Acholeplasmataceae bacterium | reverse complement strand
AATCTTTATATTATTATAACTTATTTTTAAAAATAATGTAATTATAGTACATAAAATTATTTAAATTATTTCTTTTATATACTTGACATATGTCAAGTATGTGATATACTATAGTTGACATATGTCAGATACCATAATGAAGGAGGTGAGATAATGCCAAGATTAGATGGAAGTGGTCCAATGGGTATGGGTGCTGGAACTGGAAGAGGTTTAGGAACTTGTGAAGGAAGAAGAGCAAATACTTTAGGATATGGAAGAAGAGGAAACTTTCCTGGACAAGGAAGAGGTTTTAGAATGAGAAGAAATTATTTACAAGTTGATAACAATTATGTAAGTAATAAAGAAATGTTGATTTCTGAACGTGAATATTTAGAAAGCAGATTAACAGAAATTGATAAAGAAATTGAAAAGTTATAAATATAATGATATTATAACTAAGTAGATATTATTTGAAAGGAGAAAATATGCCAAGACCGAAAAGAAGAAGGAGAGTATGCTCTCTGCCAATTGTTAGTCAATATGGCCCCAGATTAGATAATTTTGAAGAATTAGAAAATGTCATAATGGATGTTGAAGAATATGAAGCGATTAGATTAATTGACTTAGAAGGAATGACTCAAGAAGAATGTGCTCAGCAAATGAATGTTGCTAGAACAACTGTGCAAAAGATTTACTTTGATGCTCGGACTAAAATAGCAGACTCATTAGTAAATGGTAAAAACTTAATTATTAGTGGTGGAGATTATAAAATCCATGATCATGATGAACTTGGCAGATGTAGAGCCGGTTGTCGCGTTGGTCAAGGCCAAGGACGGGGCCAAGGTCGCGGCCAAGGAAGGGGCGGCGGTGGCCGTTTTCAAAGAGAGGAATGAAAGTGAAAAATTATGAGAATTGCAATACCAGTACAAAATAATACAAAAGATACAAAAGTAAGTACTTCTTTTGGAAGAAGCCCATATTTTTTAATTTTTGATATTAAAGAAAATGTTACACAATATATTGTTAATACTGCTAAAGATGCTCAAGGAGGAGCAGGAATTAAAGCATCACAAATTATTATCGATAATAAAGCTGATGTAGTTATTACTCCACAATGTGGGAATAATGCTTATGAAGTTTTAAAAGAAGCAGGAATAGAAGTATTAGAATCAAAAGGTGATATCGTTGAGAAAAACATTATTTATTATCAAAATCAAAAATTAAATTCGTTAACAGATGTTCATGCAGGATTTCATGGTGCAAAATAAGAAGATTAGAATTGCTGTACTAAGTGGTAAAGGAGGCACAGGGAAAACAACTGTTTCTGTAAATTTAGCATATGCAATTAGTAATAGTTATTATATTGATTGTGATATAGAAGAACCTAATGGCAATTTATTTTTTAAAAATAAAACAGAAGAGACTAAAGAAATAACAGTCAAGGTTCCTGTAGTTAATCACGAATTATGTGATGGCTGCCGACAATGTGTTGATTTTTGTGCTTTCAATGCTTTAGCATTTATAAATAATAAAGTAAAAGTTTTTGATGAATTATGTCATTCTTGTGGTGGTTGTAAAATAGTTTGTCCTCTAAATGCTATTAGTGAAGTTGACAAATTAATTGGTTATATTAAGAGTAAAGAAGATGAAGGTGTGAGAGTCATAACTGGAGAGTTAATACCTCAAATACCTTCAGGAACTACTATTATAAAAGAATTACTAAAGACTAAAAGAGATCTTCCTCAAATAATAGATTGTCCACCAGGAACTGCTTGTACTGTAATGGAAGCAATCGAAGATGCTGATTATTGTATTATTGTTGGTGAACCAACATTATTTGGATTGGCTAATTTTAAAATGGTTCATGAATTGTTAAATAAATTTTCAATGAAATTTGGTGTTATTATTAATAAATATTATCCTAATGATGAAGACGTTATTGAAAATTACTGTATTAATAATGGTTTAAAAATCTTAGCAAAAATTCCTTATGATAATAAAATAGGTAAAGAAATTTCTGAAGGCATTATTATTTCTAGAAATAATAATACCTATAGAGAGTTGTTTCAAGATGTGTATAAGTATATAGAAAGAGAAGTAAAAACATTATGAAGCAATTACTTGTTTTAAGTGGTAAAGGCGGAACTGGAAAGACAACAATTGTTTCTGCTTTAATTGAACTAATGGAAGCAAAAGTATTTGCTGATTGTGATGTTGATGCCCCAAATCTTCATTTATTATATAATGAGTTTGATAAAAAAATAGAAAACGATTATTATGGTTTGCCGGTAGCAAAGATTGATCCTTTGAAATGTATTGATTGTGGAGCTTGTTTTGATAATTGTAAGTTTGATGCAATAAATAAAGATAGTGGATATTCCGTGATACCACACGCTTGTGAAGGATGCGGAGTTTGTAAGTTAGTTTGTCCAGTAGATGCTGTTAGTTTAAATGAGAATGTAACAGGTTATTTAAATTTATTTAAAACAAATGAGTATGTTTTTTCTTCCGCAACTTTAAAAATGGGAAGTGGAAATTCTGGAAAACTTGTTAGTGAAGTAAAAACACAAATGAATAATAATAGTGCAGATGCATTTATTTCAATAATAGATGGATCTCCAGGAATAGGTTGCCCTGTAATTGCTTCACTAAGTGGAGCTGATATTGTTTTATTTGTAACTGAACCTTCTGTTTCTGGTCTATCAGATTTAAAAAGAGTTGTTGAAACTGCTAGAGTTTTTAATCCAATAATGTTAGTCTGTGTTAATAAATATGACATAAATATTAAAAAAACTGAAGAGATAACTAGTTATTGTCAAAGTGAAAATATTCCTGTAATAGGAAAAATTCCTTATGATAAAATGTTAACTAAATGCATAAATGATAATGAAAGTTTTATTGATAAAGATTATCTAGGAAGTAATGCAATTATAAAAATGTATCAAAAATTAAAAGAATATATTGAGGAGAAATAATGAATATCGTAGCTATTGCCTGTGAAGGCGAAAATATAAGTAAACATTTTGGCCATTGTCGTAATTTTAATTTATATTCTATTGAAAATGGAAAAGTTATAAGTAAAAAGAAAGTTGATAACCCTGGACATAAACCGGGCTTCTTACCAGTCTTTTTACATGATCTTGGAGTTAATGTTTTAATCACTGGCGGCATTGGTGGTGGGGCAGTGACAATTTTTAATGAAAAAAATATTAAAGTATATACTGGTACAGTTGGAACAAGTGATACAGCTATTAGTTCTTATCTTAATGGAACTTTAGAATCCACTGGTTCAATCTGTCATGATCATAATCATGAAGAATAATAGAAATTAAATAAATTTTAAAAACATTTTCTGAAAATGAAAATGTTTTTTTATGGTTCTTGAGTATCTGTGCAAAAAATAGTATAATCTAATATATAGAACGTTTTCAGTGTATAAATAATAGAAATACAAAAACTGTTTATTAAATTAATATATTAGATATTAAGAAAAGAGGATGAATGTGAAATATATATTAGCACTAGATCAAGGAACAACAAGTTCGAGAGCTATCGTTTTTGATAAATTTGGTAAAATTGTTGGAAGTGCTCAACAAGAGTTTCCCCAAATATATCCAAAAAATGGTTGGGTTGAACATAATCCATTAGATATTTTAGGTAGTCAAGTAGGTGTTGTAGCAGAGGCATTGATTAGATCACATGTTTCAGCAACCGACATTCTTGCAATTGGAATAACTAATCAAAGAGAGACAACGATAATTTGGGATAAGATTACGGGTAAACCAATATATAATGCGATCGTATGGCAGTGTCGAAGAACCGCTGATTATTGTCAAACTTTAAAAGCAAATGGATATGAAAAACTAGTTTATGAAAAAACTGGTTTAATTATTGACGCTTATTTTAGTGCAACTAAAATTAAATGGATCTTAGATAATGTAAAAGGAGCAAGAGAAAAAGCAGCAAGAAATGAATTGATGTTTGGAACAATTGATACATATTTAATGTGGAATCTATCGAATCGAACAATTTTTGCAACAGATTATACTAATGCTTCAAGAACGATGATTTTTAATATTCATACTTTACAATGGGATAAAGAGTTACTAGAACTTTTTGATATTCCAGAATCAATTCTCCCAAAAGTGCATCCTTCTAGTTACAATTACGGTTATGCAAGTGAAGCAATACTAGGACATAGGATTCCAATTTGTGGAGTTGCTGGAGACCAGCAAGCATCACTTTTTGGACAATTATGTGTTAATAAGGGAACTGCAAAAACTACCTATGGTACAGGTTGTTTTATGCTAGTTAATACTGGAGATACTCCTATTACTTCTAAAAACGGGTTAATTACGACTCTAGCTGCATCTAGTAGTACTAAACCACAATATGTCTTAGAAGGTAGTGTCTTTGTTGGTGGAGCAGTTGTTAAATGGTTAAGAGATGAAATGAGAATGATTCAAAAAGCAGAAGATACAGAGTATTATGCTAATAGAGTTAAAGATACTAATGGAGTCTATTTTTTGCCAGCATTTGTTGGCTTAGGTGCTCCCTATTGGAATAGTGATGTTAGAGGAATAATTGTAGGTCTTACAAGGGGAACAACAAGAGAACATATTATTAGAGCCGCATTAGAGGCAATAGATTATCAAGTATATGATGTTTTAAAAGCGATGGAACAAGATTTGAATTATAAAATTAAGTATTTAAGTGTTGATGGTGGGGCTAGTAGCAACAATTTTTTAATGCAGTTTCAAGCAGATTTGCTTAATATAAATATTAATCGTCCTGAAGTAATTGAAGTAACGGCATTAGGCGCTTGCTATTTAGCAGGACTTTGTTGCGGTTATTGGAAAGATATCGATGAAATTAAAAAGAATGCTGAAATTGAGAAAATCTTTAAACCTAATATGAAGAATGAAGTTAAAGAAAAGCTAATTGCTGGTTGGAAAAAATGTATGCAAACTGCAATGCATTTTTCTTCTAAATCTGAAGATTAAATGATAAAATCTAATCCATAATAAATTTTGATATTTTTAAAAATATGTCAATAGCTTTTGATATTTTTAAAGATATTTTAATTAAGAATGGAATATGATATAATAAAGATAATAATTATCTTTATTTGTTTTTACTTTTTAAAATTATTGGTCATATAAAAGGGGGCACCAGCATGGGCTTTGAAAGCACACTTTATTTAAACATGTATTCAATATTAATATTGGGTATAGTTTTGTTTAATTTATATAAAAAATATGGCATTAATAATAAAGTTACTAAGTTGTTTGTAACGATGATTTTTGTCACTATCATTATGTTATTTTTTGATAGTCTTGGTCGGTTTGACGGTATGGAAAAACCATATTATATTTACCTAAATAAAATAGGAAATACAGTATCATTTATGTTAAACCCTGTCTTAGTATGTTTTTGGATGATGTTTGTTTTAGAAATTGTTTCAATTAGTAAAGCAAAACAAAATATTATAAAATATATT